>NZ_JACAPA010000044.1:0-4101 GCF_013385945.1 Pantoea sp. B9002 | reverse complement strand
GCGGCCGTCGCGGTCAATGTGCCCATAAGTGTCGTTGGTGGTGGTGCTGGTGACGCGCGCCGGTAAGGTGCCGGCCATCACCGGACGCGGCGCGGGCTCCGGACGGTAGCCGTAGCGGCCTTCCGCCGGGATGCCCTGAAACACGGTTTCCATGCTGCTGTCGCGCGCCGCGCGGCAGACAATCGAGGTGATGACCACGCCGCTCCGGAACACCTCCGCCGCGTTGCTGCCGCTGGCGCGCACCACCACGCCGGGCATCAGCGAGGCGCAGCTGGACTTGGCGCTGAGCCGCGTCTGGCCGTTGAGGTAGCGCTCGTGGCGCAGCCGGGCGTAGAATGCGCCGCTTTCGGTGGCGGGAGTCGCGCTGTACGCCTCGCCCGCCTGCAGGTAGTTATCCGCCCAGTGATAGGCTTCGCCGTAGGTGGTGTCGTCGCCGCCGGTGACGTCGGCCTGCGCGTTCATGTCGGCGGTGGCGTCGCGGTAGTTATAGTCGCGGGTGCTGACGGTTTTCTCCACCACCCGGAAGCGGCTTTCCATCGCCCACACCGACTCCACGCCGCTGTCGTGCAGGCCGGACGGCGGCACGGCGGGCAGCGTCATGACGGTTTCATAGCCCTGCGGGCCGTCGTAAAACTCCACCACGTCGATGTTGAGGCGCGTGTCGGTAGTGAAACGGAACCAGATGCCCACCTCCGCCAGCAGGCGCGAGACGAAGCGCAGGTCGTCTTCGTCAAACTGCATCACCTGCTCGCGCTTCGGATAGTCTCGGCTGAGGCTGAACACGAAATCCTGCCCGCGCATGCCGTGACGGTCGCGCAGGATGGATTCGACAATCTGCGGCACCGATGCATCCTGCCAGATGGCGTTCTGCCGCGCACGCGCCAGCAGCGCCAGGCGCGGCTGCAGCGTGATGGCGTAGCGCGCTTCGTCGGCGGAGACGCCGAGCGTATCAAAGCCGGTCACCACGCCCTGCACCACGCGCAGCGGTTTGGCCTTGCGCAGCAGGTCGGCGAGGCTCTGCGGTGATGGCTGCAGGGTCAGCGAGGCGGTTTTCATCAGCATGGCTTTGCGGCTGATGTGCTTGTCAGTGCTGGTAAAGATAATTTTCCAGCTGAAGGGCGCGCTCAGCGCCTCCGCGCCTTTAAAGCTGAGCACGTCGAGCGGGGATGTATTGTCCGTGACCTTCAGCCGGTGATGGCTGTGGCTAAAAAAGGTAATGCCCGTATCTGTCATGATTAAATCCTTTTATTGGCCATGTGAAGGAAGCTTTAGCCCGGTCAGAACAAAAAGATTTCTTCGCCTTCTTCACTTGTGTACTTCCCAAGACCAGTGCTTAATGTTGCTTTTAATTAAATTAATAACCACATAGCTTATTTCAAATAATCCTTTTAAAAGAAAAGCCAATTAAAGCCACTTTAATAAATCAGTTTAATAAACAAATTAAACTCCTTCAAACCATACGCTTACGACTCCTTTTCGATGCCACCTTTTATTTTAATGCAAGCACTCACTAGACACTTACCCATTAATAACAAAATAATCATATAAAAGGAGTGCAACAAATATAGTTTCATTCGCAACGAACACTACAAAAAAAGATAAAGGTAGAAAAATGTTGTTTTTTTAATTAATCATTGATTGCCAATCGATAGTTACGATAAAAACCACCACCTGAATACATTGATCCAAGAGTATGCCCTGACACAATGACATCATAATTACCTTCTTTACTTGGAGCCCCGTAAATAATAATTTTATGATAATCTTCATTCATTTTCTCTTCTCCTGCAAAAACATACACTGTTGTTTCCGGCTTCCACATCAGACCAGAATCAGAAGGAGTTATGATTACCGACACACTAGTTTTATTGACAGGACCACTTTTTATCTTAATTTGAGCATGATACATATTTTTCAGTGTAGCATTGGGAAGCGCTGTTGCATCAGGTAAAACCACAGGGCTACGCGTCCCACACCCAAAGATCAATAATAATAATAAAAAAGCCATCATCCTCATTTACTTTTATGAATTACCCCTCAAAAATATTAACCCGCACGAATACCTTGAATTACACACATCGCACTAAAGTGAATGATATGATTTAACAAAGACATAAATAATAAAATTAATTTTCGACTCTTAATTTATAAGTTTTTTTGAAAACTTTACCTGCCCCGCCAACTAAACCACCTCTAATTGTAATATAAACATCGCCTACAAATAGAGGTTCCCCTTCAATTGTAAATTTATTATAAATATACTTAGTGTAATATGGTTTTTTTTCGAATTGTAATGTTAATCCAGCGCCGGGTGGATTAATTTCATAAATCAAGTCAACTACTGGGCCGGAACCTCCAGTAATCATAACAGGTACTTTATAACTTTTTTGGACAAAACCATTAGGAAGCTCGTCAGGATGAAAAACAACATTGTTGCTACAACCTGAAACAATAAGAAATAAAAAGACAAGTATTTTAAACATATTTTTTAAGGTATTTTTCTAAATACCATCCCTCCAAAGCAATATCGTAAGAAATCCCCAAGTCTCAATGATTCTCTTAACCAATTATTCTTCACTACCCCCCAAGAAAAAAGCCTTAACTTTACGACTTCGTCTAAAGATGTTTTTCGTGTTACTGCATCACCATTCATCAATGTCAACATTCCATCCCATACAACCCAGTGATCCTTAAAAGGAACATCTGCGCCTTGTTGTAGCATCCCTGCAGATATCAAACACAAAACATTTACTTTGTTATTGAAATGCTCATTCAAATTACAAATATCATTGAGATTGCTATGAGATAAACTTATATTATCGAAAATCTTCTTAGATCCTAAGTCAATCATCCAGCCTTCTATGTCATTCCACAAAGTAATTGCTGACACTTTGTCTTCGATAGATTTATAACTAAGCAACTTATTAGTGGAATCTCTTAGGCTAGCCATTGAGATCCAATCAATTGCTAAAATACGAGGAGTATTCATTCCGCCAAATAAATCTGTAACTTTCAGCGTTTTATCACTGGGTTTAATAACTAACTTACCCATTACTCCTTTACCTTCTGCCCATAAATTCCAAATAAGAGTTTGATAAACATCAAAGCGGTCAATCATTAAACAGTAAAAAAAAGCTGCAGGCCCACAAAGCATCGAATAGTACTGATCAGGGTAATATTCACCTTCTAACCTCATTAGCGATGCATTCTTTCTTGTATCTAGTTGCTCCTTAATCTTATCTTTAGAAAATGGATCTAAAGGATCACCAACTGGGTGTTCTAGAGACACAAAGGCTCTTTCTTTACATGTGATTTTAATGCTATGAATGTAATCCTCACCAATAACACCGGCTTGCTTAGTTTTATGTATTGTTTCAAAATAGCAAACATTCTCTCGTTTATTATTAGAGTAAGCTTTACCTGAAACCATCTCACCTAATGTGAATATTTTTGTTACAGGAGCAGAGATTACTGGATGCAACTCGTTCCCATGCAAACGATATAGCATGATATCCATAAGATAGATAATAGATAAATCATCATCAGTTTCATTGGTTTCGTGTTGTTGCGTTAGATAATTATCTCTCAATGGCTCTTTATCGACTGAGAGTAATTCATACCTTTCTTTTCCATTTTTCATTCGATAAATTGTTAAGTCATAAAATAAATTTGAAACTGGAACGTTAGATTCTATTTTTGTATATATTTTATATTTAGGCATTAGCTAATCCATTATTGACATGTAGTACAATTTCTTGCTGCTGACCCGAAGTAAACAATGCCGTAAACCCCTTATCGTCAGTAATGCCTTGCAATAAGGTTCCATCAGCTAAATATGCATTGTATTTTCTATTGCTTAATGGCATGCCATTATCATCAATGCATAAATAACGTAAATTATGACTTTTATCATCAATAACACCTGATAATGGCATCATGTCGATTTTATGCGCTGCGCTTTTTAGGCGATCATAATGACCAGCTTGGGTTCTAAAATCCCCATTAGTCGCGGATTCAATAGCATTACTGTCTAATGAGATATAACTCCCGCCGCCGTTCAGCGTGATCTTCTTCTTCGCAATGATTTTGATTTCATCTTCG
>NZ_JACAPA010000043.1:0-29988 GCF_013385945.1 Pantoea sp. B9002 | reverse complement strand
GATTCATCAGCCCTACGGATGCGGAGCTGTATGTTCGCCATTCATGGTGAATCGACGGGTGCGATTTTGTAGGGTCGCCATTTATGGCGACCGAACGGGTGCGGAGCTGTATGTTCGCCATTCATGGTGAATCGAAGGGTGCGATTTTGTAGGGTCGCCATTTATGGCGACCGAACGGGTGCGGTTCTGTATGTTCGCCATTCATGGTGAATCGAAGGGTGCGATTTTGTAGGGTCGCCATTTATGGTGACCGAACGGGTGCGGTTCTGTATGTTCGCCATTTATGGCGACCGAACGGGTGCGATTTTGTAGGGTCGCCATTTATGGCGACCGAACGGGTGCGGTTTTGTAGGGGCGCCATTTATAGTGACCGCATAAATTATTCCGCAGCACGTACCGGGATATACATATCCACCAGCCAGTTACCGCTTTCAGATCCATCAGAAAGGTAATGCTCAAAGCATGGACGATTATCGACTTGCCAGCCGCCCTGCGCATTTAAGCTATCAAACAAACTGTGCCACGCGCCGAAGAAATCGTTGTTGAGCACTTCAACACGCGCATGAAAATAGCGGCCGCCCGGCAATAACCCTTTTTCGATATCGTCGCCCGCCGCCGGCATCACATCCTCTGGCGCGGTAATCACCGTTTCCACGCGCAGCTCTTCAGGCGGCAGTTCCTGTGGATTGCCGTAATAGATCGCCAGCCATTCGCCTTCGGCGTTGTGCTCGCTCACCCAGCATTTCAGCTGGTTAAAGCCGCGCGGCACGGTTTCCTGCCACGGACCTTGCAGATGGTAACCGAGCCAGCTTTGCGGATTACGTTCAACAATCGATGCTTTCATACCTTGCCTCTTGTCAGCAGCAGAAACAGCGATTGTGCCATCACCGCCGCACAACGACGACGATGATGACGCTGAAATACGCGGCGGATTACAGTTTCTGTTTCACGTAATCGCTGATGCGCGTAATGATGCCTGCCTCTTCAACCGCTTGCAGCGCGTAGAGCGGATAGCTGGCCAGCTGCTTATCTTTGTCCATCACCTGAATTTCACCAATCTGCTCGCCCGCTTTCAGCGGCGCTTCCAGATCTTTGCGATCGATAACGTATTTCGCCATCACGTTGGCCACTTCGGTGCGCGGCAGCGACAGGTAGATATCCTGCGTGGTGCCGACATCGACTTTATGCGGATTGCCGTACCAGACGTTTTCGCTACCGATTTTTTTGCCTGCGTGGAACAACTGCACGGTATCAAAGGTGTTCTGGCCCCACACCAGCAGCTTACGCGCCTGATCTTCGCGGCCTTTCGGGCTCTTGCCGCCCATGATCACCGCGATCAGGCGATGACGTCCAACGACGTTAGAGGCGATGATGTTAAAACCGGCGCTTTCAGTGTGGCCGGTTTTCAGACCATCGACGTGCAGATTTTGATCCCACAGCAAGCCGTTGCGGTTGTTCTGGGTGATGCCATTCCACGTCAGAGTTTTCTCACCGTACATGGCGTAGAAATCGGGCTCGCCGCTGATAATGGCGCGCGACAGCACCGCCAGATCGCGTGCGGTAGTGTGCTGGCCCGGCGCGTCGAGGCCGTGCACGGTTTCGAAATGGGTGTGCGACAGGCCGAGTTTCTGTACGTAGCTGTTCATCATGGTGACGAAGCTGCTTTCGCTGCCGGCCACGTGATCCGCCAGCGCCACGCAGGCATCGTTACCGGAATCGATGATCACGCCGCGCATCAGGTCGCGCACCGTAACCTGATCGCCCGGCTTGAGGAACATCAGCGAGGAGCCTTTGAACACCGGATTCCCCGCGCCCCACGCGTCTTTGCCGATGGTGACTTTGTCATCGCGGCTGATTTTATTCTGATCGATAGCGCGATCAACAACATAGCCGGTCATCAGTTTGGTCAGGCTGGCCGGGTTACGCTCTTCATCCGGATTGCCGGCAGTGAGAATTTGTCCGGTGGTGGCGTCCATCAACACCCACGAAGCCGCATCAATCGGCGGGGGCGTCAGGGGAAACGGCATGCTGTCGTCGGCCTGCGCCAACGATGCCCAAACAATCATTCCAGATACAGTTACCAGCAGACGCCTTTTCAACACTTCTTCCTCAAGATCAAAAAATGAATTTACCGCCGCACGTTTTACGGCAAATAGCGCTTACAGATCTGAATAAATTGAAAAAAAGTATGAACTGCGCATAAATGCTGCGCGCCCGCTCGCAGCGAGGATGATCGAGGTTGTACTGCTACCAAGGGACGACTATCCTGTGCGTTGATTCTCCATTGCCAGGATAACGCCGTGCCCGCCTCTGAGTTCACCTTCTTATTCCACGATTATGAAACCTTCGGTAAAAGCCCGTCGCTGGACCGTCCGGCGCAGTTCGCGGGCCTGCGCACCGATAAAGAATTCAATGCAGTAGGTGAACCGCAGGTGTTTTATTGCCAGCCAGCCGACGATTATCTGCCGCAGCCGGAAGCGGTGATGATCACCGGCATTACGCCGCAAACCGCCAAAGCGCGCGGCGTGACCGAAGCGGCGTTTGCCGAACGCATTCACGGCCTGTTTAGCGAGCCGCAAACCTGTGTGATTGGTTACAACAATGTGCGTTTTGATGATGAAGTGACGCGCAATATCTTCTATCGCAACTTCTTCGATCCGTATGGCTGGAGCTGGCAGAACGGCAATTCGCGCTGGGATTTACTCGATGTGATGCGCGCCTGCTACGCGTTGCGCCCGGAAGGCATTGAGTGGCCGGAGAATGACGATGGCTTCCCAAGCTTTAAACTGGAGCACCTCACCAAGGCCAACGGCGTGGCGCACGAACAGGCGCACGATGCGATGTCCGACGTGTATGCCACGCTGGCGATGGCAAAACTGGTGCAAGAGAAGCAGCCGAAGCTGTTTGAGTTTCTGTTTACCCATCGCAACAAACAGAAACTGATGACGCTGATTGATATCCCGCAGATGAAACCGCTGGTTCACGTCTCCGGCATGTTCGGTGCGGCGCGCGGTAACACCAGCTGGATCGTGCCGCTGGCGTGGCATCCGGATAACCGTAACGCGCTGATTGTCGCCGATCTGGCCGGGGACATGTCGCCGCTGCTGACGCTGGAATCTGACGAACTGCGTGAGCGTTTGTATACGCGTCACAGCGATTTAGGCGATCTGCCTGCGGTACCGATTAAGCTGGTGCACATCAATAAGTGTCCGGTGCTGGCGCCCGCCAGCACGCTGCGTCCGGAAGATGCCGCGCGCCTGAACATCGATCGTCAGCAGTGCCTCGCTAACCTCAAGCTGCTGCGTGACCACGCAGAAGTACGTGAGAAAGTGGTGGCGCTGTTTGCCGACGCTGAGCCGTTTACCCCTTCGGATGATGTTGATGCGCAGTTGTATGACGGTTTCTTCAGCGATGCCGATCGCGCTGGCATGAACATTATCCGCCAGACGCCGCCGCAGAACTTACCGGCGCTGGATTTGACCTTCGAAGATAAGCGCATTGCTAAACTGCTGTTCCGCTATCGTGCGCGCAACTTCCCCGGCACGCTGGATGACGCCGAGCAGCAGCGCTGGTTGCAGCATCGCCGCGAAGCGCTGAATGCCGAGCGGGTGCAGGCGTTCCTGTTGGAGCTGGAGTCGCTGGCGAGTTTGCATGAGGGGAATACGGAGAAGATGGCGCAGCTGAAGGCGCTGTATTTGTATGCGCAGGAGTTGGTGTCTTAGTCCTCTGCGGATGTTGATTGAGGTCGCCATGAATGGCGACCCTACGGATTGAGAGAGTTGGTTTTTGTAGGGTCGCCATTTATGGCGACCTGATGAGCTTTCTGTTGTAGGGTCGCCATTTATGGCGACCTGGAAACCTAAATCATCCCCCACACCAGCCACGTCAGTGCAAAACCGCTCAGCCCCATCACCGTAGTCAACACCGTCCAGGTTTTCAGGCCATCGGCCACTGACAAGCCCAGATAGCGCGTTACCACCCAGAAGCCCGCATCATTGACGTGCGACAAACCTAACCCACCGAAACAGGCCGCCAGCGTCACCAGCACGCGCTGCATATCTGTTACATCGCCCACCGCCTGGCTCAGCAAGCCGCTGGTGGTCAGAATCGCCACCGTTGCCGATCCCTGCGAAGCACGCAGCGCCAGCGACAGAATAAAGGCCGCCGGAACTAAAGGCAGATGCAAGGTTTCCAGCGTCAACGCCAGCGCTTTGCCCACGCCCGATTCCACCAGCACCTTACCAAACGCGCCGCCCGCGCCCGCTACCAGAATCACGCTGGCAGAGCTGGGAATCGCACGTCCGGTGAGATCTTCCAGCTTCTCTTTGCTCCAGCCGCGACGCACGCCGAGCAGCCACGCCGCCAGCCCCAGCGCAATCAGCAGCGCAATGGCTGGCGTACCGATCACCGTCATCACCGAGCGCAGCGTGCTGCCTTCTGCCAGCGTGGTGTGTGCCACCGTGCCCATCACGATTAACAGAATCGGCACAACAATCAGGCCGGTAATAGTCAGCGCACCCGGCGGTGGCGCGTCGTTCTTTGGCTTGCCTTCCGGCTTCGCTAGCTGCAGCTGTTCTAATACATCGACGGAAAGGTGATATTGACGCAGGTTCATTGCTTTCGCGACGTAGTAACCAACGATACCAACCGGAATAGAGATCAGGATACCGAGCATCATCAGCCAGCCCATATCGGTATGCAGAATCCCTGCCGCCGCCGCCGCGCCGGGATGGGTTGGCAGCGCCACGTGCACCGTCAGCATCACGCCCGCCATCGGCAAGCCAAACTTCAGCGGTGACACGCGCGCCACTTTGGTGAAGCCATAAATCAGCGGAATCACGATGATGAAGCCGACTTCGAAGAACACCGGAATGCCGAGGATAAACGCCGCCATGGTCAGCGCCGCTACGGTACGCTTGATACCCAGCGATTTACTGAAGCGTTGCGCCAGCGACTCCGCACCGCCGGAAGCTTCAATCACTGCGCCGAGCATCGCCCCCAGCACGATGATAATGGTGATATGCCCCAGCAAGTTACCCATCCCGCTAAAGATGGTTTCCATGATTTTGTCGGCTGGAATGCCGGTAGCAATCGCCACCAGCAAGCTGACAATCAGCAGCGCCACAAAGGGGTGAACTTTGGTTTTAATCACCAGCAGCAGCAAGATCACAATGCTGGCGGTAGCGATGGCTAACAACAATGCGGTAGACATGGTATCCCTCTAATTTATATGTATTTATTAGTATGGTTATTTCTGGCATTGACGAATTGAGGTAAGACTTACCCAACACAGCGTGCAAAGACGCTGCGTTGGGCGGTACAACAGTGGTTATTTAGCGTAAGGCGCGAACCAGCCGAGGCCCGCTTCAGTGCGGCCGCGTGGGATATATTCACATCCCACCCAACCGTCGTAACCCACTTCATCCAGCAGGTTGAACAGATAGGAATAGTTGATCTCGCCTTCATCCGGCTCGTGACGATGCGGCGCAGAGGCGATCTGGATATGGCGATAACGACCGGCGTATTCACGAATCAGATGCGTCAGATTGCCGTCCACCAGCTGCGCATGGAACAGGTCGAGCTGAGTAAAGACGTTGGGACGATCGATACGCGCCGTCATCGCCAGCGTCTGATACTGGCTGGAGTAGAGATAATTCGGCTTGGTGACCGGATTAAGCGCTTCCAGCAGCAGACGAATGCCGTGCGGCGCAAAACGCTCGGCGGCATAGTGCATGTTACGCACGAAAGTCTCTTCATAGGCTGCACGATCGGCACCGTTTGGCACCGTTGCCGCCATCACATGCACCTGCGGGCAGTTGAGCGCCAGCGCATACTCGAGTGCTCGATCGATATCGGCACGCGCTTCCTGTTCACGGCCCGGAATGGCAGAAACGCCCCACTCGCCCGCCTGCACATTGCCGGCGGCGGTGTTGAACAGCACCAGCTCCAGCTGATGTTTTTCCAGCTCGGCTTTAATCACCTCGGCCGGGAAATCATACGGGAACAGGAATTCGACGGCGCGAAAACCGGCGTTAGCCGCGGCGGCAAAGCGTTCGATAAACGGCAGCTCACCGAACTGCGTAGATAAATTGGCTGCAAACTTAGGCATTAGAAATTCCTCAATTCCGCGACTTCGCTATCGGTCAGATAACGAATCGAGCGGTCGCCGAGCGTAAACATCAGGCGCGCGGTCTCTTCCAGTTCTTCGGTGTTATTGGCGGCTTCGCGCAGGGATTTGCCCACCACCACCGGACCGTGATTGGCCAGCAGGAAGGCGTTATAGCGCGAGGCCAGATTGGCCAGATCGTCAGCCAGACGCTGATCGCCTGGCTTGTAATACGGCACCACCGGCACATCACCGACGCGCATCACCACGTACGGCGTGAATGGACGAATACAGTTTTCGCTGTCGAGATCGTTCAGGCAGGAGAGCGCCGTCAAATAGTGGCTGTGCAGATGCACCACCGCTTTGCACTCGGGATTGTTCAGGTAGAGCGCGCGGTGAAAAGCCACCTCTTTCGAGGGCTTGTCGCCGGAGATCCATTCACCCTGAATCGTCACTTTCGACAGGCGATCGGCCTGCAGTTCGCCAAGGCAGGAGCCGGTTGGCGTCGCCAGCAAGTTGCCGTCCTCCAGCATCAGCGACAAATTGCCCGCTGAGCCGGTGGCGTAACCGCGCTGAAAGAAGGACGCGCCGAGCTGCACCATTTCTTCGCGTGCTTGTTGTTCCGTCATGCTGAAAACTCCTGTTGTGCGCGGGCAAAGAACTGTTCGTCGCCAAAGTTGCCTGATTTCAGCGCCAGCGACAGCGGCTGATGGATATCGCGTACCCACGGCACGCCCGGCGAAATCATCGGGCCAATGTGGAATGCGGTGACGCCAAGGCTTTGTGCCACCACGCCCGAGGTTTCACCACCGGCGACGATAAAGCGCTGCCAGCCGCGGCTTTTCAGCTCACGCGTTACCGCAGCAAATAGCTGCTCAACCGCTTCACTGCTGCGTGCCGCGCCGTATTGCTGCTGAATTGCCTGCAGCTGCTGCGCATCGGCGGTAGCAAACAGCAATGGCGCCAGATCGGGCTGATGATGCGCTTCCACCCAATCACAAAGTTCCTGCGCATAGCTTTCGACGTTGTCGAGGCAGCGCTCCACCAACACTTCGTGCGATGGCGCTTGCTGACGATACGCCTGCACCTGACGGTTGGTCATTTGCGAGCAGGATCCCGAGATCACTACCGCGCGATCGCCTTGTGGACGTCCCGCTTGTTCAGCATCGCTGTTCTGCTGCTGCGTCGCCCAGGCGCGGGCGATACCGATCGCCAGGCCTGAACCGCCGGTCACCAGGCGCGTCTCTTTCAGCGCTTCGCCCTGCGTCAGCAGATGCTGCTCGTGCAGCGCATCCAGCACCACATAGTTGATGCCCTGCGCTTTCAGGGTATCCAGCTGCGCACGCACCGCATCGGCGCCTTGATCCAGCTGCGCGGCGTTGATCACCGCGGTCTGGCCTTTGGCCTGACGCGTCATCAAACGCACCAGATTGCTGTCGGTCATTGGCGTCACCGGATGATGGCGCATGCCCGATTCCGACAGCAGCTGATCGGCGACAAACAGATAGCCTTGATACACCGTACGACCATTAACCGGCAGCGACGGCGAGATCACCGTTTGCGTTTCGCCCAACGCTGCCAGCAGCGCATCCGTCACCGGGCCGATATTGCCCTGCTCGGTGCTATCGAAGGTGGAACAATATTTGAAGTAAAAACGATCGCAGCCCTGCTTTTGCAGCCACTGCAGCGCGGCCAGCGACTGATCGATCGCCTGCTGCGCCGGGCATGAGCGTGACTTCAGGCTGATAACAATCGCCTGCGCGCTCAGCTCGTCGTGGCTTTCTGGCACGCCGTTGAACTGGATGGTCGGCAGACCGTTCTGCACCAGGAAACTGGCGATGTCGGTCGCGCCGGTAAAATCGTCTGCAATAACGCCTAAACGCATGATTACTTCTCCTTCGCCTGCGGCAGCGTGATGCCGCTGAAGATCTTGATCACCGCGCTGTCATCTTCACGACCGTGGCCGGCGTTGCTGGCTTCGGTAAACATGTTGAGCGCGGTAGAAGCCAGCGGCAGCGGGAAGTGCAGCGACTTGGCGGTATCCGCCACCAGATTGAGATCTTTAACGAAGATATCGACCGCTGATTTCGGTGAGTAATCACCATCCACCACGTGACGCATGCGGTTCTCGAACATCCATGAGTTACCGGCGGCGTTGGTCACCACGTCATACATGGTGTCGAGCGGGATACCGGCGCGGGCGGCCAGCGCCATCGCTTCAGCGCCGACGGCAATGTGCACGCCCGCCAGCAGCTGGTGAATGATTTTTACGGTGGAGCCGAGACCGATTTCGCTGCCCACGCGATAGACTTTCGCCGCCACCGCATCCAGCACTGGCTTGAGCAGGGCAAAAGCTTCATCGCTGCCGGACGCCATCACCGTCATCTCGCCGACCGCGGCTTTAGCTGCGCCGCCGGAAACCGGTGCATCCAGCATCAGCAACTGATGCTGAGCCAGCTGTTGTTCAATCCCCTGCGCGTCCTGTGAAGAGATGGTAGAAGAGACCATCACCACGGTACCGGGCTTGAGCTGCGCCGCTACGCCGTTTTCACCGAACAGAATCGCTTTAACCTGCGCGGCGTTAACCACCAGCAGCAGCACCGCATCGAGTTCGGCGGCAAAGCTGGCAGCGGAGGTCTGCGCATCACGCGCACCGGCCTGACGCAGGGTTTCCAGCGCCTGCGGATTGAGATCAACACCCCAGGTATTTAATCCTGCACGGATGCAAGACTGCGCTGCACCCATGCCCATGGAACCTAAACCAATCACGCCGATGTTATTCACGGTTGCTGACATAGCAAACCTCCATTGTTAATTTAAGTGATAATTTGTTCATTGGTGTTAAGTCTGCCGCAGTTAGTGGCTAATAAACGTGCGTGATATCACAAAAATTAACTTCACTGCGCAATGGTTAACATGGATTCACAGCCGGAGGTTCGCGCGCCGCAGCCAGTCCAGATGGGATTTCTGCCTAGATTCCGGCAAGATAAATTGTGCTGCGAGCTGTGAATCGATGATCTACAATGTGAAAAAATGATAATTCAGGGAGAGCAATGTGATTCCGGTTGAACGTCATCAACAAATTTTAGCGCTGGTTGGCGAACGCGGCGTCGTCAGTATTGCCGAGCTTACTGAGCGCTTGGGTGTGTCGCATATGACGATTCGTCGCGACGTGCAGAAGCTGGAAGAGCAAGGCGCGGTGCTGTCTGTGTCGGGCGGCGTACGCTCGGCGGATCGCCTGGCGGCGGAGCCGTCGCATCTGGCGAAAACCAATATGTACAGCGGCGAGAAGATGGCGATTGGGCAGTATGCCGCGCGCCATATTCCGCGCAACAGCTGCATCTATATCGATGCCGGCACCACCACACTGGCGCTGGCGCGCGAGTTGGTTGAGCGTGATGACTTGCTGGTGGTGACCAACGATTTCGTGATTGCGCGCCTGCTGATGGAGAGCAGCGGCTGCAAGCTGATTCACACCGGCGGCACGGTGTGTCGTGAGAACCGTTCCAGCGTCGGTGAAGCGGCAGCCAGAAGTTTGCGCCAGCTGGCGATCGATATCGCGTTTATCTCCGCTTCCTGCTGGGGGCCGCGTGGCTTGTTTACGCCAGATGAAGATAAAGTGCCGGTGAAGCTGGCGGCGAGCGATGTGAGTAGTAAGCGCGTGTTGTTAAGCGACAGTTCCAAGTACAACAAGATTGCAACGCATCTGGCGTTGCCGCTGGAGCGGTTTGATACGTTGATTACCGATGCGGAGCTGAGTAAAGCGGGACGCGAGGCGTTGAGTGCGGGGAGTTGGGAGTTGGTGTTGGCGGGATAGTGCTCGCTGTCCCCCCTCCTCGGTCGGTGCTCGTTGTCCCCCATCCCGGCCTTCCCCCGCAAGCGGGGGAAGGAGACGCTGCCACATGCAGCTTCAGAACTAACATATGGCAGCATCTTCCTCCCCCATTTATGGGGGAGGACCGAGGAGGGGGACAACGATGTCGATCAAATCACACTTCTTCGCTGAACTGCGGAACCGGGTTGCGGAAGGTGCGGGTAACAAATGCGAGGTAAATAATACCAATCGCTGCCCACACCAGGCCGAGCACCATTGAGGTCTCTTCCAGGTTAATCCACAACGCACCGACTGTCAGAGCGCCCATCACCGGCAGCACCAGATAGTTGATGTGATCTTTCAGCGTCTTGTTACGCTTCTCACGGATCCAGAACTGCGCAATCACCGACAGGTTCACAAAGGTGAACGCCACCAGCGCACCGAAGTTAATCAGCGCGGTTGCGGTTACCAGGTCGAAGTTGATCGCCATCAGCGCTACCGCGCCCACCAGCAGCACGTTCAGGGACGGCGTGCGGTATTTCGGGTGCACGAAGCCAAAGAAACGCTGCGGGAACACGCCATCGCGGCCCATCACGTACATCAGACGCGAAACGCCTGCGTGCGCGGCCATACCGGATGCCAGCACCGTCACCACCGAGAAGATCAGGATGCCAATCTGCAGCGCTTTACCCGCTACGAACAGCATGATTTCTGGCTGTGAAGAGTCCGGATTCTGGAAACGCGAGATGTCCGGGAAGTACAGCTGCAGGAAGTAAGAGACACCGATAAAGATCACACCACCAATCAGCGCGGTGAGGAAAATCGCGCGCGGGATAGTGCGTTCAGCATCTTTGGTCTCTTCCGACAGCGAACTGATACCGTCGAAGCCGAGGAACGAGAAGCAGAGAATAGTCGCACCGGTAATCATCGGGACTACGTGCGCATTCTCCGACCAGAACGGTTTGCTGCTGGTCAATGTTCCTGCGCCAACACCGTGTGCCACACCGTAAACCACCATACCGGTAATCACTACCATCACCACCACCTGCAGCACCACGATCACGCTGTTGAAGTTGGCAACGGTTTTGATTCCACGCAGGTTGGAGATGGTCATAAAGGCCACCAGCAGCACCACGAAAATCCATGACGGAATGCCCGGCACCAGCGTCTCAAAGTAGCTTTTCGCCAGCAGGATGTTGATCATCGGCATGAACAAGTAGTCCAGCAGTGATGACCAGCCAACCATAAAGCCGACGTGCGGACTGATTGCCTTCTGAGCATAGGTGTAAGCGGAGCCCGCAGATGGGAAGCGGCGTACCAGCTTGCCGTAGCTCACGGCAGTAAACAGAATCGCGATCAGGGCGAAAGCATAAGCGGTGGCGACGTGGCCGTCGGTCAATCCAGACACGATTCCGAAGGTATCAAACAGGGTCATTGGCTGCATATACGCCAGGCCCATCATGACAACCGGGATCAGGGTCAGGGATTTTTTCAGGTGTGCACGCTGAGGTGCGGCAGAGGTGTTAAGCGACATTGTTCAGGCCCCCGCAAGCGACAACCGCGATTGGCTGAGCTACAGGGATACTGCGCAATTTGCTGCAGTGAGAAGTGATATTAGTGTTTGCGATTGTCGCGGCGCCGTAGTCATCACGGAAGCGAGAACCAGCCTGCGCTGGTGCAATGTTAAACATTCCCATCTTTGTTTTCCTCAAATCTCACGCACAAGCGTGTTTGTCAGTATCTATCTATCCGGATGCGTGTCCGGCCTCGTTTGAATGTCAGTGAGTACATCATGCAAAAAAATAACCGACGCGGTTAACGTCGGTTAGTTCTCATTTTGCAGGGCGCGTATTTTGCCCCAACTTATGCCATCGGCACAAGACGTTAGATCAAATCTTCCTGCGTCAGGCGTTCTTCAGCATCCAGTCGATTTCTGTTGAGGTGATTAAGCGCTCAAACTGCATCAATTCATACTGTTTGCAGCTGTGCCACACCCCGCTGAAACGCTCGCCCAGCAGCTTTTGCAGCGGATAGCTATTCTCGAATTCATACAGCGCATCGCTCTGCCGAATCGGTAATGCCAGCCCTTCTGCTTCATGCCCATTGCCCTGCACCGCATGCGGTAAAGGTAGCTGATTATCCAGACCGTGCAAAATACCGGCAAGAATAGTTGACACCACCAGATAGGGATTTGCATCCGCACCGGCCACGCGATACTCAATGCGATGGTTATCCGCATCGCCACAAGGCACACGCAACGCAACCGTGCGGTTGTTATGTCCCCACGAGGCCTGCAATGGCACGTAAGCTTCCGGCAAGAAGCGGCGATAGGCGTTCACGTTCGGCGCCAGCAGCGCCATTGAGGCCGGCATCAAATCGATCATGCCCGCCAGCGCACGTTTCATCAACGGTGAATCGCTGCCGTCATCCAAAGCAAAAGCGTTGTGATCGGCGGCATCCAGCATGCTGATGTGCACATGCATGCCGCTGCCCGCGTACTCTTCGTAAGGCTTGGCCATGAAAGTGGCGGTCATGCCGTGATTTTCCGCCACCTGACGCACCAGCCGTTTCAGCTGAATAGCGTGATCGCAGGCTTTCAGCACGTCACGCGTGTGATGCAGGTTGATTTCGAACTGGCCGGGCGAAGCTTCCGCCAGCGCGCCATCGGCGGGAATGCCTTGCAGCTTGGCGAGATGGTCGATATCACGCAGCACGTCGGCGAAGTGATCAAGATTATCCACCGAATACACCTGGCTCTGCATATTGCGTTCGTCACTGCCCGGCGAGCACGGCGGCTGAATGAAGCCCTCGGCATCGCGCTTTTTATCCACCAGATAGAACTCCAGCTCTACCGCTACCACCGGGAACAATCCTCGATTGCGCAGCTGTTGCCACAGCCGATTGAGGACATTACGGGGTTCAACGTCAAAGGGAGTGTCATCTTGGTTACACATGGTCAGCAACAGCTGAGCGACGTGCGTGGGATCGGCGGCAGAAGGAATTAAGGTTCCGGGAACCGGCATGCAGAGGTGGTCGGGTTCGCCCAGTGACTGACCCAGTCCGGCGTCTTCGACGGTGTTACCGAGAATATCCATAGCGAAAACCGAGGCCGGGAAATAACACCCTTTTTCCAGTTTTGCCAACGCGGAGATGGGAATGCGTTTACCGCGAAATACCCCATTTAAATCATTAAGAAGAATATCGACATACTGCGTTTCAGGATGGCGTTCCAGCCAGGTTTTGACCTCCAGCTGGAACGCGCTTGTTCGTTTCTCTTCACTATGTCGCGTGAAGTCTTCTACTTCTACGAGGTTCGTCATGATCCCACCCGCCCTTTACCGTTTAATATTGGTGCGCGCAATGCTCAAAATAACAGCCACTCCACTAACATAGCTCTAACGCAAAAAGTGTGCAAATGTAACAATTCTGTTTGAGGAATGAACGATCGGTTGCTAGATTGACAAAATATTGCACACTTTTAAGGCCAGCCGCGCATTTCCGGCGAAAATATTGAACAGCAACGCGGAGACGTTATGGGCATTATTTTTGACAAGCCCTTGATTGGCGTAGTGATGTGCCAGAATTTTATTGGCAGCCACGCAGGGCAAACGGTTCACAACAAATATCTCGACGCTATCGTGCTTGCCGGTGGCGTGCCGCTGCCATTGCCGCATCAACTGATGCAGGCACCTCATCTATTAGAAAACAGTATGACCGTGCTGGATGGCATTTTGCTGACCGGCAGTCCCAGCAACATTGAACCCTGGCATTACGGCGCAGACGGTAAAGAGGCGCATGCCGATCCGGCGCGCGATCGCCTCGCCTTCGGGCTCATCACCCATGCCATCGGTAAAAAAATGCCGATGTTCGGCATCTGTCGCGGCTTGCAGGAGCTGGTGGTCGCTAACGGCGGTGCGCTGCATCGCCAGCTGCATATGACTCATCAGTTCCAGGAGCACCGCGAAAACGACACGCTGCCGCTGGATGAGCAATACGCGCCGGTGCATGACGTACAGCCAGAAGTGGATGGCATGCTGAGCCAACTGCTGGGCAGCGCCGTACCCTTTGCGGTCAATTCGCTGCACGGGCAAGGCATTCGCGAAACCGGTCCGCTGCTGCGTGTGGAAGCGCGCGCGCCCGACGGGCTGATTGAAGCCGTGAGCCTGCCAAAGCACCCTTTCGCCCTCGCGGTGCAATGGCATCCGGAATGGCACTCCGATCGCGATCCGGTCTCGCGCCGTTTGTTTGAGGCCTTTATCCACGCCGCTGTCTGTTATCACAAGGAAAAACAGCCATGAATGATGCCACTCTGGCACCCGGACGTCGCTTATCGCAGATCCGGCAGGAGTTGGGATTGTCTCAGCGTCGCGTCGCTGAGTTATCAGGTTTAACGCACAGCGCCATTAGCACCATCGAACAGGACAAAGTCAGCCCGGCCGTCAGCACCTTGCAGAAGCTGCTGAAAGTTTACGGATTGTCGCTGTCGGAGTTCTTTTCCGAACCCAAAATCAATGCCACGCCGCGGGTGATTGTGCGCCCGGAAGAGTGCGTGGAGATCGGCAGCCTTGGCGTATCGCTGATGCTGATCGATAACGGTGCCGCGCGACGCGCGCTGGCGATGCTGCTGGAGCGTTATGAACCCGGCGCCAGCACCGGTGAGAAGTTACGCCATCCCGGCGAGGAAACCGGCACCGTACTGGAAGGTGAAATCACGCTGGTGGTCAACGGCCAGAGCTACCATCTCTATCGCGGTGAAAGCTATGTGATTGATACCGGCTTGCCGCACAGTTTTACCAATACCTCAGATCAGCCGTGTCGCATTGTTAGCGCGCATACGCCCGCCAATTTCTAAGGTTTCGCGCTTAAGGAGGATGTAATGCAACATGTGGGAAGTTATTACGCCGCTACCGCCAACGTGCATGAGCCGTGGCCGGAGCTGCAAGAGTCGGTGCAGTGCGATGTCTGCATCATTGGCGGCGGCTTTACCGGACTCTCGTCCGCGCTGTTTCTCACCGAGGCCGGTTACGACGTGGTGCTGCTTGAAGCAGCGAAAATCGGCTTTGGCGCCAGCGGCCGCAATGGCGGCCAGGTCGTCAACTCCTACAGCCGCGACGTGGATGTGATTGAGCAGCGCTACGGCAAACAGACCGCGCAAATGCTCGGCAGCATGATGTTTGAAGGCGCTGAGATCATTCGCGACCGCATCGATCGTTACGCTATAGCCTGCGACTATCGTCCCGGCGGCATTTTCGCCGCACTCAATCAACGGCAAATGGGCCATCTGCGCAGCCAAAAAGCACTTTGGGCGCGCTACGGCAATCACGATTTGGAGCTGCTTGATGAACGCGGTATTCGGCGCGAAGTGGCGACCGATCGCTACGTTGGCGGATTATTGGATAAACGCGGCGGACATCTGCATCCACTTAATCTCGCATTGGGTGAAGCCGAAGCGATTCGCCGTCATGGCGGACGCATTTATGAGCAGTCGGCGGCGATAGAAGTAAAATATGGCGCGCCGCATCGGGTAAAAACCGCTAAAGGCGAAGTCAGCGCCACCTTCGTGATTTTTGCCGGTAACGCCTATTTACCGTCGCAGCTTGAACCGCGCCTGACGCGCAAAAGCATGCCGTGCGGTTCGCAGATCGTCACCACCGAACCCTTAACGCGCGATCAGGCGCTGGGTTTGCTGCCGAACAATTACTGCGTTGAAGATTGTAACTATCTGCTCGACTACTTCCGCCTCACCGCTGATAACCGCCTGCTCTACGGCGGTGGCGTGGTGTACGGCGCACGCGAGCCGGATGATATCGAAGCGCTGATTCGTCCTAAGCTGCTACGCACGTTTCCGCAACTGCGTGACATCAAAATCAGCCACCGCTGGAGCGGCAATTTCCTGCTCACGCTATCGCGCATGCCGCAGTTTGGGCAGCTCGAGAAGAATGCGTTCTTTATGCAGGGCGACAGCGGACATGGCGTCACTTGTACGCATCTTTCTGGGAAGTTGATTGCTGAAGTGCTGCGCGGGCATGCGGAACGGTTTGATGCATTCGCGAAATTGCCGCATTTGCCGTTTCCGGGTGGAAGACGGTTTAAGGTGCCGCTCACCGCGATGGGGGCGGCATGGTATGCGTTACGGGATCGGTTTGGGATGTGAACTACTGATTACAATTTCTCGACACTCCTTTACCAAAACTTGCTATAAGACAACGGTAATGTCAGGATCGGGCTCTTTAAATTATTGGGCTGTAAAATGTTAAGGTTGTTCGCCAGATACACTTCTGTCGGTGTAATCAATACGCTCATTCATTGGGGTGTGTTTGCCGCACTTTATGCCATCGTTGGTAGCCAATCCCTGTCTAACCTCGTGGCGTTTTGTGTTGCGGTAACCTTTTCCTTCTTTGCCAACGCAAAATGGACGTTTAACGCAGAAGCGACCACTACCCGATATCTTCTTTATATCTGCTTTATGGGCGCAATGGCAACGGCCGTGGGCTGGACAGCTGACTATCTGCATATAAATCCAATCGTTACATTGGTTTTCTTCTCTGCACTCAGCTTGATTTGCGGCTTCGCCTACTCTAAGTTTTTCGTGTTTAGGACGAGTAAATGAAATTTTCTCTGATTGTTCCTGTATTGAATGAAGAGGAGGCCATTCCCCTCTTCTATACAGCAGTACGCGAATTTGAACCTTTCAAAAAATATAATGTTGAAATAGTTTTTATAAACGATGGCAGCACAGACAGCACTGAAGCGGTTCTAAATGAAATTGAGGCTAATGATACTTTAGTCAAACATATTTCGTTCACACGCAATTTTGGTAAAGAACCGGCCCTTTTCGCTGGCCTTGAAGCGGCAACTGGCGATGCCATCATTCCAATCGATGTGGATTTACAAGATCCTATAGATGTCATTCCTTTAATGGTTGATAAGTGGCATTTGGGCGCGGATATTGTTCTGGCGAAACGTGTTGACCGCAGCACCGACTCTCATTTAAAGCGTAAGACTGCAGAATGGTTTTACAAATTGCATAACAAGATCAGTTCGCCGAAGATCGAAGAAAACGTGGGTGATTTCCGCTTAATGTCACGCGACGTAGTGGAAAATATCAAATTGCTGCAGGAACGTAACCTGTTTATGAAAGGTGTTCTCAGCTGGGTCGGTGGCAAAACTGAAGTCGTTGAATATATTCGGGCAGACCGTATTGCGGGCACGACCAAATTTAATGGCTGGAAGTTGTGGAACCTTGCGCTTGAAGGGATCACTTCTTTTTCAACCTTCCCACTTCGGATCTGGACTTATCTCGGACTTGTTGTCGCTGCCCTTTCATTCATCTATGGCGCATGGATGCTAATTGATACTATTTTCTGGGGTAATCCTGTTAAAGGCTATCCTTCAATTATGGTTTCAATGCTGTTTTTAGGTGGCGTACAGCTCATTGGGATTGGCGTGCTTGGGGAATATATTGGCAGGATTTATATTGAGACTAAAGGCCGACCAAGATATATCGTATCCAGGAAGCAAATAAAATAGCATTTTAAAATCGCTTTAATTTCAACAGCTGTTTGCATGTAAAGCTTTAAAGGTGAATCATGATTTCAAAACAAGACAAATTATCACCCTGGTATTTTATTGCCATATTTATAGTAGCGGCAGTTATTATTATCACTAGACGACCTGACATTATAAATCATCCACAATTATGGGCAGAGGATGGTAAGGCATTTTTAGAACCAGTGTGGAATCAAGGGTTTCTAACTTCCATAATGACTCCAAGAGATGGATATTTTCAGTCTCTTCCTAAAATAACAATGGCAATTGCCTCGTCATTTGGACTTAGTTATGTTGCTCTCATATCAACATCTATAGCAATTTCACTCCGCTGCTTATTTGTTGTTTTCATTATGACCAGTCGATTTAATTACATCGATATGCGCTTTAGACTGGCATTTTGCTTATACTTCCTTTTTCAACCCAACATACAAGAAGCATATGTAAACATCACAAATGCTCACACCTATCTTGCAATCTATCTTTTGGCCGTTATTTTAGCTAAAGACTCTAAAAAGATTGCATGGAAAACACATGATATACTTATTCTAATTTTATCAGGTATTAGCGGTCCATTCATTGCGTTGCTCGCCCCTTCACTTGCGATAAAAAGATATTATGAAAGAGGTTCAATATTAAATGCCATAAAAGGCATTAACACTTTCGATGTTGTTTTCGCTTGTTGTATGTTGATTCAAGCTGGTTCGGTTATGTTTGGGGACAACACCAGAACACCTTCAAGTCTTGGAGCTACAATACCGCTCTTTTTTGAAATAATGTCGTACAAAGTCATTCTTGGTGCATTTTTTGATTTAAACAACGTCCAATGGATAATTGGGAAACCTATTATTAATGCATTTATATCACTCGTTTTTATAATCTCATCATTTTTCTTTCTGGTAAAAATGGACTGGAGATATAAAGCTGCATTTTGTTATGTATTCTTCACGCTACTCGTATCACTATATAAGCCTGTTATAAATCATAGCGAGGAACAGTGGCCTCTCTTCCTAATTCCTATCGTAGGATGTCGCTATTTCATACTGAGCGGTATGGGCATTTTTTGCTTAAGCTTAATAATAATGAGTCGGATAAAAGTTAGGCCTTATACTATTATCTTACTGTTCTGTATAACTCTATTTTCATCTTTAACTGTATCTTATCGAATGCCTCCTCTGGACAATGTCGGCTACGATAAAGACGTTGCTGTCTTTAATGAGGCAAAGAATGGTGAGAAAGTATTAATCCATACTAATCCCCCAGGTTGGTCAATGGAACTGATCAAAAAATAAATAATCATCCAAGTGTTTAGCTAGCATTTTTCATTTCAGAGGTGCTAGCTAATTTATATCTAAACTGAAAAATTATTTTTAATTGTAAATTGTCAGTGTGATGCATATCATAACTTTTATTAAAACTCTCCTCTGACTTCCGCTCGTTATCCTTGTCAATATCAAAACAATTAGATTATAATAACCTTACATTGGCACTTTAGCATTTACAAATTTTCGGGTGATTTGATGCTTTTCAGCTCTTCATACTTTATTTTCGTATTTTTACCTATATGCGTAATTGTTTATTTTTCACTAAACAAATATGGTTTCTATAAAACCAGTAAAGCATGGTTATGTCTAGCTAGTTTAATTTTCTATGGTTATTGGGAGGTGAAATATATACCTTTACTTCTCTCATCAATCATTTTTAACTTCGTGATCAGCAATATAATTACACCTAAAGATGACATTAAAAGTCAAAAAAGAAAATATATTTTAATATTTGGCATACTGATAAATATTGGCACTCTGGGATATTATAAATACTCTAATTTTTTCCTCGAGAACGTAAACTCATTTTTTGATAATAATTTCACCCCTCTTCATTTATTACTCCCTCTTGGAATAAGTTTCTTCACATTCACTCAAATTGCTTTTTTGGTGGATAGCTATAAAGGAAAAGTTAAAGAATATAGCTTTATCAATTACATTCTTTTTGTAACGTTCTTTCCTCATTTGATTGCGGGGCCAATCCTCCATCATGGCGAAATGATGCCGCAATTTAAAGATCATAATAATAACAAAGTTAATTTTTCCAATATACTTTCTGGACTATGCATTTTTTCAATTGGATTGATAAAAAAAGTAATTATTGCTGACACGTTTGCGGTATTTGCGCAAGAAGGATACTCTCCGGGCTATGTACATGATTTTTATAGCGCATGGGCGACGAGTTTATCATACACCTTCCAATTATATTTCGATTTTAGTGGCTATTGTGATATGGCAATTGGTGCTGCCTTGCTGTTTAACATCATGCTTCCTATAAATTTTAACTCTCCTTACAAAGCTGTTGATATACAAGATTTTTGGCGGAGATGGCACATTACACTGGGCAGATATTTACGCGATTACATCTATATACCTTTAGGCGGAAATAGACTTTCTCCGTTTAGGACTTACTTCAACCTATTCTTCACCTTTACTATTGCTGGTTTATGGCATGGTGCAAGTTGGTTATTCGTACTTTGGGGAGCAATGCACGGCGCAGCCCTTATTATTCATCGCGCCTGGAAAGCTACTGGCATGCGGATGTACAAACCTATTGCCTGGTTTATAACATTCATGTTTGTAAATATCAGCTGGGTTTTTTTCAGGTCTGAAAGTTTTGGACAAGCCTCCACTATTCTTTCTAATATGTTTACGATTTCCAATATGAGAAACATTTCTCTTGAACAACTGCCCTTGAATGATCTATCACGATATGGACAAATTGCAGGATGGGTAGCTAAAAACATCTCATATGGTATAGCAGCATATTCCTCAGTCTTTATCATGTCAGCGATAGCGTTACTTTGCTGCTCATTGAAAAACTCACAAGAAATAATAATTGGCCAAAGGATTGGTTATTTTAAAATCGTCATATTGGCCTTCATTTCATCCCTGGCTGTTTATCTTAGTCTGCACTCAGAAAGTGCGGTATTTCTCTATTTTAACTTCTGAGGTAACGATGAAGACTAAATCCATCACCTTCTTGTTAATTTTTATTCTTTCGGTTCTTGCGCTTCCAGCATATAGACTTTATGACGGCGTAACATTTTACAAAGCAAAAAGTTTACATGGTGCTTTGAATCAGGCCTACAATATTGATCCCATTTTATCCGTACTCGGCAGCCTTGGTAATAAACTTGGTATATCTATAGATCCCAGCAGTGTTTATCAAGGTAAGGATGGATGGTTATTTTTAGGCAAAGATTTCAACCAAACATTAATGAAAAAAATCAATGGGGAAAAATCCTTTGAGGACCAAATTCAAAGTGTAAATAAATCAATCAACAGTTGGTCAGAATATTTAAATAGCCTTGATTGCAAAAGGTTCTATATAGTAATTGGTCCCGATAAAGAGAGCATTTATCCTGAATATATGCCTGATTGGTATGAGCCTAACGCTAATCAAATTCCACAAAAGTTGCTTTCCTTAAATACTTCTGTTTATGTAGATACATTCTCTAAAATTAGGTCTGAAAAGGGTAATAACAGTAATCCATTGTATTTCAAGACTGATACACACTGGAATGAATTAGGTGCATCTCTTGCTTTTAAAGCTCTTGAAGAGAAATCAAAAAAAAATAATGATGGATTAATTTGGCCTTCAGAAAAATTAGAGTTTGACCAGTATCCTAGAGCACCTGGTGATTTATCTCATTTTCAAAGGTCTGGTGATTTCCTTAATGACGTCAATGTTACGATTAAAAACAAATCAATTAGCAATTATGATATAATTGAATCTTCATACTCTACCGGCAAAGTAATTTATCATGGTAAAAACACACCGATTGATTCACCCCAAGAAAACCTTCTGATAAAATCGCCTAATGCCTTGAATAATAAAAAAGTTATTTGGTTAAGAGATTCATTTGGCACGGCAATGTCTAGGTTAATGGCAGTAACTTTTTCCGAAACCCTTCAGATACATCATGCAAGAGTAACACCTGAAAAAATAAAAGAAATAATATTAAATTATAAACCAGATTATGTGATAGTTACTGTTGTCGAACGTGACTCAATGGGTAAAGTTTTTCAGTATGATGTGAATAAAAACAGCCAATAATAAAACACTCATATTTTTGAGTTTTTTGAGGCCGCACTTGCGGCCTTATATTCAAATATTCATCAATATTAACAATCAGTTTTAAAATGATTGGGCTATATAAAATTACTCCAGCGGCATTTTCATCGGGTCGTCATACGTATACTCAAACCCCAGCTCACTCGCGATCTTCGAGCCATCAATGACCTTCCCGTTGGAACGCTCCGGCTCGGCGATAAACGTCGGTGGCTCAAGCCCCAGCTGCCTGGATACGCTGGGGTAAAAGCTATCGCGCGACGGGTGTTTCGATGCACACAGATTGTAAACATGCCCGCCTTTCGGGGTTTGCAGCAACAGGACAATCGCATCCACCACATCATCGAGATGTACCAGATTGACCGCGTGACCGCCGTTTTCCAGTCCGGTTTTACCCGCCAGAAAACGGCCCGGATGACGATTCGGCCCCACTAATCCCGCCAGACGCACAATATCCACGCTGGTGCCGGGCAGATCGTGCAGCCAGTTTTCCAGCTCCACCAGCGTTTTGCCGGCGACGGTTTCCGGCTGCAGCGGGCTGCTCTCTTTCATTACGCCCGCGCCGCTGCCATATACCGACGAGGAGCTGGTGAAAATGATGCGCGGCACTTTCTTCGCCAGCGCGGTATCCACCACGTTCTGCACCGCCTGCATGTAATCTTCACCGCCTTTTACCGTGCGGCTGGCGGGTAACGTCACCACCAGCGCATCCACCGCCATCAGCGTATCTAACTCTTCGGCTTCACACTCCAGCTCGGGCGTTAGCACCAGCTGGAAGGCTTCGATGCCACAGCGGCGTGCGGCGTCCACGCCATCCGGCGAGGTTTTACTGCCGGTTACCTGCCAGCCGCGTGCCGTTAGCGCCATCGCCAGCGGCATACCCAGCCATCCCAGACCTACAATCGCGACCTTTTTCATATCGACTCCTGCTATGGGCTCACACTTCATCTTAGTGCGGGTAGATGTGCCAAACCAGCGCAAACTGTTTCGGGAGATTCCGGAAATTGACGGTTAAAAAAGGGTTGCCAATTGTCACCATCTTCGTTAGGTTATTCAGCACGCAAATGAATACTCATTCAGCAACGGAATTTACTATGACACGCGTTCAGTTCAACCACCATCATCACCATCACCCTGACTAGTCTTTCAGGCGATGTGTGCTGGGAGACGATTAGGATCTTCCAGTGGTGCGAACGCAAAGAGAGCCCCCGGAAGATCATCTTCCGGGGGTTTTTTTATGGGCGAACGCAAACCAACACGTTCAGACAGGATTGAATAAGAGGACAGGAACCATGTTAGATAACACCCGTATTCGCATAGCTATGCAGAAATCTGGCCGTTTAAGTGATGAATCACGCGAACTGCTGGCACGCTGCGGTATCAAAATCAACCTTCAGCAACAGCGTCTGATTGCGTTTGCGGAGAACATGCCAATCGACATCCTGCGTGTGCGCGATGACGATATTCCTGGCCTGGTAATGGATGGCGTGGTCGATCTCGGTATCGTCGGCGAAAACGTGCTGGAAGAGGAGCTGCTGAACCGTCGTGCTCAGGGCGAAGATCCGCGTTACTTCACGCTGCGTCGTCTGGATTTCGGCGGTTGTCGCCTGTCGCTGGCGATGCCAGTTGATGAAGAGTACACCGGCCCGCAATGCCTGAATAACGCCCGTATCGCCACCTCTTATCCGCACCTGCTGAAGAAATACCTCGATAAACAAGGCATCGCCTTCAAATCCTGTTTGCTGAACGGTTCTGTTGAAGTCGCGCCTCGCGCCGGCCTGGCCGATGCGATTTGTGATCTGGTTTCTACTGGCGCTACGCTGGAAGCCAACGGCCTGCGTGAAGTCGAAGTTATCTACCGCTCTAAAGCAGTGCTGATTCAGCGCGACGGCGAAATGCCTGCCGCCAAGCAAGAGCTGATCGACAAAATGATGACGCGTATTCAGGGCGTGATTAAAGCGCGTGAATCCAAGTACATCATGCTGCACGCGCCAAGCGAGCGCCTGGATGAAGTGATTGCGCTGCTGCCGGGCGCTGAGCGTCCAACCGTGCTGCCGCTGGCCGGTGATGTGAGCCGCGTGGCGATGCACATGGTGAGCAGCGAAACGCTGTTCTGGGAAACCATGGAAAAACTGAAAGCGCTGGGTGCCAGCTCAATCCTCGTACTGCCAATCGAAAAAATGTTGGAGTAACAGGATGAGCACGCTGATGACACCCATTGATTGGCAGCAATGCAGCACAGAGCAGCAGCAAGCGTTGCTGATGCGTCCGGCGATTTCGGCTTCAGAAAGCATCAGCCAGATCGTGCGCGACGTGTTGATTAAAGTGAAAAGTGATGGCGATGCGGCGCTGCGTGAATTCAGTGCGCGTTTCGATAAAGCGCAGGTGGAAAACCTGCGCGTCACCGCAGCAGAGATGCAGGCCGCCAGCGATCGTCTGAACGACACGCTGAAGCAGGCGATGGCGGTGGCGGTAGGAAATATCGAAACCTTCCACAACGCACAGATTCTGGCCGAAGTGGATGTGGAAACCCAGCCTGGCGTGCGCTGCCAGCAGATTACCCGTCCGGTGAAATCGGTGGGTTTGTACATTCCTGGTGGTTCCGCCCCGCTGTTCTCAACCGTATTGATGCTGGCGACACCGGCACGCATCGCTGGTTGCGGCCGCGTGGTGCTGTGTTCACCACCGCCGATTGCTGATGAAATTCTTTACGCAGCGCAGCTGTGCGGCGTTAAAGAGGTGTTTCAGGTGGGCGGTTCACAAGCCATCGCCGCCCTCGCCTTCGGCACCGAAACCGTGCCGAAAGTGGACAAGATTTTTGGCCCAGGTAACGCGTACGTCACCGAAGCCAAACGTCAGGTTAGCCAGCGTTTAGATGGCGCGGCGATTGATATGCCAGCCGGTCCATCGGAAGTGCTGGTGATTGCCGATGAAGGTGCTACGCCCGCGTTCGTGGCATCCGATTTGCTGTCGCAGGCGGAACACGGCCCGGATTCGCAGGTGATTCTGCTTACGCCGTCGCTACAACTGGCCGAAGCCGTGGCGCAAGCGGTTGAAGAGCAACTGGCGCAGCTGCCACGCGCTGCTACCGCGCGTCAGGCTTTAGAGAGCAGCCGCCTGATTGTGCTGCGCGATTTGGATCAGTGTATCGAGATCTCTAACCTGTACGGCCCGGAGCACCTGATCATTCAGACGCGCCTGCCGCGCGATCTGGTGGATAGCATCACCAGCGCCGGTTCAGTATTCCTTGGCGACTGGTCACCGGAATCGGCGGGCGATTACGCGTCTGGCACTAACCACGTGCTGCCGACCTACGGCTACACCGCGACCTGTTCCAGCCTTGGCCTGGCCGATTTCCAGAAACGTATGACGGTGCAAGAGCTGACGCCGCAAGGCTTCCTCAATCTTGCCGCGACGATTGAGACGCTGGCCGCCGCTGAGCAGCTGGAAGCCCACAAAAATGCCGTTACCCTGCGTGTTGCCGCGCTGAAGGAGCAAGCATGAGCCTAAATATTGAAGAGTTAGCGCGCGCCAACGTGCGAGCGCTAACGCCGTATCAATCGGCGCGTCGTCTGGGTGGTAACGGTGATGTGTGGCTGAATGCCAACGAATTCCCGCTGCCGGTGCCGTTTGAGCTGTCGCAGCAGACGCTGAACCGCTATCCGGAATGCCAGCCAAAGATTGTCATTGAGCGCTACGCCGCTTACGCCGGTTTGACGCCGGAGCAGGTTCTGGTCAGCCGCGGCGCGGATGAAGGCATCGAACTGCTGATGCGCGCGTTTTGCGAGCCGGGCAAAGATGCGATCCTGTTCTGCCCGCCAACTTACGGTATGTACAGCGTCAGCGCCGAAACCATCGGCATCGAATACCGCACCGTGGCGGCACTCGATGACTGGCAGCTGAATCTGCCGGCGATTGCCGAGCAGCTCGACGGCGTGAAAGTCGTCTATATGTGCAGCCCGAATAATCCGACCGGCAACCTGATCAATCCGGATGACATCCGCAAATTACTGGAGATGACCGCCGGTAAAGCGTTGTTAGTGGCCGATGAAGCCTATATCGAGTTTTGCCCGCAAGCGACGCTGGCGGGCTGGCTGCAGGAATATCCGCACTTAGTGATTCTGCGCACGCTTTCCAAAGCCTTTGCGCTGGCTGGTTTGCGCTGCGGCTTCACTCTGGCGAACAAGCCGGTAATCGATCTGCTGATGAAGGTGATTGCGCCCTATCCGCTGGCGACGCCGGTGGCGGATGTCGCCGGGCAAGCGCTGAGCGAGCAAGGCATCGCGCTGATGCGTCAGCACGTTGCCGAGCTGAACACCAATCGCGCCTGGCTGTTTGAACAGTTGCCGAACATTAGCGTGGTGCAACAGGTGTTCCCGAGCGAAACCAACTACATTCTGGCGCGTTTCACTGATTCGCCAAAAGTGTTTAAAACGCTGTGGGATCAAGGCATTATTCTGCGCGACCAAAACAAAAACCCCGGCCTTGCGGGATGCCTGCGCATCTCCATCGGCACCCGTGAAGAGTGCGAGCGCCTGATCGCCGCGCTGCAAGCCTTATCAGTGGAGCAAGCATGAGTCAGAAGATCCTTTTTATCGACCGCGACGGCACCATCATCTCTGAGCCACCCACCGATTATCAGGTGGATCGCATGGAGAAGCTGGCGTTTGAGAAGAACGCCATTCCAGCGCTGCTGGCGTTGCAGGAAGCGGGCTATCAGCTGGTGATGATCACCAATCAGGATGGCCTCGGCACCGATAGCTTCCCGCAGGCCGATTTCGACGGTCCGCACAACCTGATGATGCAGATTCTCAGCTCACAAGGCGTGAATTTCAGCGACATCCTGATCTGCCCGCATATGCCGGAAGATAACTGCGATTGCCGCAAGCCAAAGACCAAAATGGTTGAAGCCTGGCTGGCCGCCGGTGCGCTCGATACCGCCAACAGCTACGTGATTGGCGATCGTCTCACCGATATTCAGCTGGCGCAGAACATGGGCATTCAGGGCCTGCGTTACGGCGCAGAAGGCGAAGACTGGGATGCGATTCAGGCGCGTCTGACCAAGCGCGATCGTTATGCGCTGGTGCAACGCAACACCAAAGAGACGCAGATTAAAGTCGAAGTGTGGCTGGATCGCGAAGGCGGCAGCAAAATTAACACCGGCGTCGGTTTCTTTGACCACATGCTGGATCAGATTGCGGTGCACGGCGGTTTCCGCATGAACATCGACGTCAAAGGCGATCTCTATATCGACGATCACCACACCGTGGAAGACACCGGTTTGGCGCTCGGTGAAGCATTGCTTAAAGCGCTGGGCGACAAACGCGGCATCGGCCGTTTCGGCTTCGTGTTGCCAATGGATGAGTGCCTGGCGCGCTGCGCGCTGGATATCTCCGGTCGTCCGCACATCGAATTCAAAGCCGAGTTCAGCTACCAGCGCGTCGGCGATCTCAGCACCGAGATGGTCGAGCACTTCTTCAGCTCCCTCTCCTACGCGATGATGAGCACGCTGCACCTGAAAACCAAAGGCCGCAACGATCACCATCGTGTGGAAAGCCTGTTCAAAGCCTTTGGCCGCACGCTGCGCCAGGCGATTCGCGTGGAAGGCAACACCTTGCCGAGTTCGAAAGGAGTGCTGTGATGAACGTGGTGATCCTCGATACCGGCTGCGCCAATTTGTCGTCGGTGAAGTGGGCGATTGAGCGCCTCGGCTATACGCCGCAGGTCAGCCGCGATCCCGATGTGGTGCTGCACGCCGACAAGCTGTTATTGCCCGGCGTCGGTACCGCGCAGGCGGCGATGAATCAATTGCAGGAACGCGATTTGATCGACCTGATCAAAGCCTGTACCCAGCCGGTGCTGGGTATTTGCCTCGGCATGCAGCTGCTCGGTCGCGGTAGCGATGAGAATGGCGGCATTACCACGCTGGGCATTGTGGATGAGCCGGTTTCCCTGATGGATACCCAGGATTTGCCGCTGCCGCACATGGGCTGGAACCAGATCACCTCGCAGGCCGGTCATCATCTGTTCCGCGATATTCCTGATGGCAGCTACTTCTACTTCGTGCACAGCTACGCCATGCCGGTGAATGCCGCCACCATCGCGCAGTGCGATTACGGCCATCCGTTCACTGCCGCCCTGCAGAAAGATAACTTCTTCGGTGTGCAGTTCCACCCGGAGCGTTCTGGCAAAGCAGGCGCGCAGTTGCTGAAAAATTTCCTGGAGATGTGATGATTATCCCCGCATTAGATTTAATCGACGGCAAAGTGGTGCGTTTGCATCAGGGCGATTACGGCCAGCAGCGCGATTACGGTAGCGATCCGCTGCCACGCTTGCAGGATTACGAGCGTCAGGGCGCCGAAGTGCTGCATCTGGTGGATTTGACCGGCGCGAAAGATCCGGCCAAACGGCAGATTCCGCTGCTCACCACCTTGCTGCGCGGCGTCAATGTGCCGGTGCAGGTTGGCGGCGGCATCCGCAATCGCGATGATGTCGCGGCGCTGCTGGCGGCCGGTGCCACCCGCGTGGTGGTGGGTTCCACCGCGGTGAAGCAACCGGAAGAAGTGAAAAACTGGTTCAGCGAGTTTGGCGCTGACGCCATCGTGCTGGCACTGGATGTGCGCATTGATGCCAATAATCGCAAAGAAGTGGCGATCAGCGGCTGGCAGGAAGCGGCGGGCGTGACTCTGGAAGAAGTGATTGGCTGGTATCAGCCGGTTGGCCTCAAGCACGTGCTGTGCACTGATATCTCGCGCGATGGTACGCTGAGCGGTTCCAATGTCGCGCTGTATAAAGAAGTCTCTGCGGCCTTTCCTGACATCGCATTCCAGTCTTCCGGCGGCATCGGTTCGCTGGACGATATCGCTGCCCTGCGCGGTAACGGCGCACAAGGCGTGATCGTTGGTCGCGCTTTATTGGAAGATAAATTCACGGTGGCGGAGGCGATTGCATGCTGGCAAAACGGATAATTCCTTGTCTTGATGTACGTGACGGGCAAGTGGTGAAAGGCGTTCAGTTCCGCAACCACGAAATCATCGGCGACATCGTGCCGCTGGCGCAGCGCTATGCGCAGGAAGGTGCGGACGAGCTGGTGTTCTACGATATCACCGCCTCATCGGATGGTCGCGTCGTGGACAAAAGCTGGGTGTCACGCGTGGCGGAAGTGATCGATATTCCGTTCTGCGTGGCGGGCGGCATCAAGAGTGAAGAAGACGCAGCACGCATTCTGCAGTTCGGTGCCGACAAGATTTCCATCAACTCGCCGGCATTAGCCGATCCCACGCTGATTACGCGTCTGGCCGATCGCTTTGGCGTGCAGTGCATCGTGGTGGGCATCGATACCTGGTTTGACGAAGCGAGCGGCAAATATCACGTCAATCAGTACACTGGCGACGAAGCGCGCACCAAAGTGACCACGTGGGAAACTCTGGATTGGGTGCAGGAAGTGCAGAAGCTGGGCGCAGGCGAAATCGTCCTCAACATGATGAACCAGGATGGCGTGCGTAACGGCTACGATCTGGTTCAGCTGAAGAAAGTGCGCGATGTCTGCAAAGTACCGCTTATCGCTTCCGGCGGCGCAGGCACCATGCCGCACTTCCTCGAAGCCTTTGAGCAGGCTAACGTCGATGGCGCGCTGGCGGCTTCGGTGTTTCACAAACAAATTATCAATATCGGCGAGTTGAAAAACTTCCTGATCGACAACGGTGTGGAGATTCGCGCGTGTTAACTGCAGAACAACTGGCCAGGCTGGATTGGGTCAAAACCGCGGGCATGATGCCCGTTATCGTCCAGCATAACGTCTCCGGCGAAGTGCTGATGCACGGTTATATGAACGAAGAAGCGCTGCAAAAAACCCTCAGCGAGGGCAACGTCACCTTCTTCTCACGCACCAAAAACCGGTTATGGACCAAAGGCGAAACTTCGGGCCACTTCCTGCAAGTGGCAAGCATCACGCCGGACTGCGACAACGACACGCTGCTTGTACTGGCGAATCCGATTGGCCCAACCTGCCATCTCGGCACCTCAAGCTGCTTCTCACCTGCGGCACCAGACTGGACGTTCCTCTATCAGCTCGAGCAACTGCTCGCCTCGCGTAAAACCGCCGATCCTGAGAGTTCGTATACCGCTAAACTCTACGCCAGCGGCACCAAGCGTATCGCGCAGAAAGTGGGTGAAGAAGGCGTGGAAACCGCTTTGGCAGCAACGGTTAACGACCGTCACGAGTTGACCAATGAAGCGTCTGATTTGCTGTATCACCTGATGGTGCTGCTGCAGGATCAGGAGCTGGATTTGAGCACCATCATCAATAATCTGCGGGCGCGTCATAAATAGCTTTCCGTAGGGTCGCCATTCATGGCGACCAATGTTCCAGGTGCGCATAAAGGTACAAACCGGGCTGATG
>NZ_JACAPA010000042.1:27045-27619 GCF_013385945.1 Pantoea sp. B9002 | reverse complement strand
ATTGCCTGCACGCCCTTCAAGGCGAGGTGTGGCATCACTGGTGGTACCGCCATTGAATACCGATCCCACGTTACTTTCATCTTCCCATGCCGAGAAGATTTCCGGCACCGGTGGAGGTGCAATCGGCGTTAAGATCATCACCGCTTCGCTCTGCACATCGCCCGCGCGTACAGTCAGACTGTTGTTACCTTCAGGCAGGGTCACATACTGATACCAGGTACCATTCTGGTCGGTCCACACATTGCCAACAAAGCGATCGCCAGACCAGATTTCCAGCACCTGGTAACGCGGTCCGGTACCGCTGAGCACGACGTCATTGCTGATGGCTGAACCGCCCGGCCCGATGTCGCTACCGGCCATATCGCTAATGCCCGTGATCGACAGTTCCTGGTCAACCGGTTCAACCGGTTCAACATGCGGAGCGTAAGTCATATCAAATGGCTGGCTTGAAATACCCTGTGACACAACGAACACCTGATTAACGCCTTCCGCCAGCCTCGGGGTGTAATTCCAGTAGCCGTTGCGATCTGCAACCACCGTCTCCACCAGCTCATCGTTGATCCAGATTTCCACT
>NZ_JACAPA010000042.1:815-26818 GCF_013385945.1 Pantoea sp. B9002 | reverse complement strand
CTGATGGCTGAACCGCCCGGCGCGATGTCAGTGCCGGTCAGAGTATCGCTAATTTGCGTGATCGACAGTTCCTGTTCAACCGGGCCCACAACCGGCGCGTAAGTCATGGTAAAGGATGAGCTGGAAACGCCTTGAGAAATGACAACGAATTGGTTACGCCCTTCTGCCAGCGTCGGTGTGTAATTCCAGTAGCCGTTTTGATCCGCGATCACGGACCCTACCGGACGTCGGTTGTTCCAGATTTCTACCACGGCATGACTGCCTGCGCGGCCTTCAAGGCGCGGTGTGGCATCGCTGGTCATACCGCCATTGAATACTGGCCCAAGGTTGTTTTCGTCTGCCCATGCGGAAAAGATTTCCGGCGTCGGTGGTGGCGCAACCGGTGTGATGATCGCCACCACTTCACTCTGCATACCGCCCGCACTCACACTCAGGCTATTTTCACCTTCCGGCAGGGTCACATACTGCTGCCAGTTACCGTTTTCATCGGTCCACGCATTGCCGACAAATCTGTCACCCGCCCAAATTTCCAGGATCTGATAGCGAGGTCCGGTACCGCGGAGCATGACGTCGTTGCTGTTAGCGGCCCCACCCGGCTGCACTTCGGAACCCATGCTATCGTTGATTTGCAGGATGGCCAGTTCTGGCTCAATCGGTGCCACGAATGGTGCATAAGTCAATTCAAGAGGCTCACTCTCTTCGCCGTTAGTGCTAACCTTGATGGTGTTGAGCCCTTCCTGTAATGGCGTGCTCCACTCCCAACGGTTGTCGCTATCTGCGATAACAGAACCAACAGGCTCGCCATTAACCGTAATGATCACCAGGGAACCGGCTGGCGCAAACCCAGATACCAGTGGGGTGGCATTTTCAGTGGTTGAGCCCGGGGCGATGAGGTCCATCCATCCGTGGCTATCGTCGATAATCTTGTCGATTGCAGGGCGGGTTTCCGGTGCTGGCTCTACCAGGGTCAGATTGAAATCGTCTGAAACATTGGCTAAAGGCAAGGTTACTTTGATAGCTGCTTCACCATAGCTGCCCCAGGAAGTGACCGTCGCTGACCAGTTACCTTCGCCATCGGCACGAACAATGCGTTGGCGGCCATCGTTCAGAAAGACAAAGACCGTTTCATTCGGGAGTGTGGTACCACTGATAAAGATAATGCTACTTTCTGTGGTGCTATTGTCAGCCAGCGGGTTAGGACTAATTCCATCCATGACGCTTTCAATACGCACAAAAGGTTGCTGTGTATTAAATGGTCGATCCGTGTTATTTAACATATTCGCCGAGTTATTGTTTTGACGATCGTTCAACTTATTAATCCTTTTTTCAGTCACATATAACCGCGCATTCTCCTACTCAATCCATGCGCGGAATAATAAAATCATCACTAAAATATCGGGTAGGACATTTAAAAAAAACAAGATGGGTCTCTGTTTGATTTCAACCCAAGCCGTTGTTGTATATGTAAATATATTAAATTACTGAATTTACCCAGGGATTTTCTTGCTTTTTAAATCATACAAACAAACCCTGCCAAGACTATTCTGACGAATAGTACTTACCCAGTGATTATTAATTAAACAATTGCACCATTAGACAATAAAAGAGAAAATAACAGCCCCGCCAATCTGATTGGAAACTTAATCACCTTCACTTTTCGATGCGGGGAAGTAAAATGCATTGCAAATCTAACGCATATATTAATTACCAACATTACTGTAAACAAGACCGGGCTTGTATTAAGGCTCTAATTTAGGATTGAATAAACATCATGAAATTTCGTAATATCTTCATTGCCGGCCTTATTTCAATGAGTAGCGGGTTGGCCATGGCGCAAAGTAATACTGAGCATAAAGAACCGGCAAAAAAAGAATCATTTAATCAGAATGTCCTGACTTCAGAAGTGGCGCAAACCATGGCGTTAGCCGCTGAACGTGCGGCACAAAAGGAAGGATTTGCCATCGTGGTTAGCATTATAGACAACCATGGTAATTTAAAATATTTCAATAGGATGGATGGAACCAGCTTCGGTAGCATTGAAGTCTCACAGCTTAAAGCACTGACGTCAGCTAAATTTCCCGTATCATCAAAAACGCTGGCCGAGCGAAGCGCAAACTTACCCGGAAATCCTTATGCAGCGATTCCTGGCATGCTGGTGCTGGAAGGGGGATTACCAATCTTCAATCAAGCTGGAGCGCATATTGGCGCGATTGGCATCAGCGGTGCAACGCCGGAACTCGACGCTAAATTTGCTCAGGCGGGTATCGATAGCCTGGTAAAATAACTGCCTATTCGTTTTTATTCCGGCTTACCTGCGAAGAAGACGTGGCCAATATAATATTGGCCACGTCTTCTATGCGGCATGATTCATCAACAGCGTTTATTCATGCACCTGCTGTTCCAGCAGCACGACATAACCCTCTAAGGTATTTTTCAGCTGATAACCTGCCTGTAAGCGTTCAGCATCTTCTGCATGTTTAACCGCGTCACATGCCTGCAAAACGAACGCTGCATTCACAGTTTGTGCCGACGTTGCGATATGTGTTGAAAGTGTCAGCAATCCCGCCGCATCACTTTGGGAAAGGAGTTGATGAAGTTCTTCCAGGTAAAAACGGTTATTGCGCAGCAATTGGCCTGTGATTTGCGCTTTCAGCGTAGCGTCATCACCCACCAACAGAGCGATATCAAATGATGGTGAAGCCTGTTGCGCAGTTTGCACCACTTCAGCTAATACCCGACGTACATCGTCTAAGGTACAGGGCTTAAATAAGCAACCATTCATCCCGGCGCGTAAGCAGCGCTCGCGGGCTTCGCTCATCGCATCGGCGGTAAATCCAATGATCGGGATGGCGGAATGCTGCCCATGCCGTTCTGCTGAGCGGATTGCTGAGGTAAGTTGATAGCCATCCATGCCCGGCATGTTGCAATCAGTAATCACCACATCCCAGCGTTGTTGATTGAATAATGTCAATCCGCTCTCGCCGCCATCCGCCTCCATCACCTGATGCCCTAACAACGCAAGCTGCTTACTCATCAGCAAACGGTTCGCGGCGTTATCGTCAACAATCATAATGCGCAGCGAAGAAAATATCTCTGGCCGCGCGGGATATTCTGCACTGAGCGGCGGCGTAAATGCCGCAAGCGGCAATATCACGGATGCGGTCACGATCGTTCCCACGCCGGCTTGGCTCTCCAGTGTGATATCACCCTGCATCATCCGGCAGAATGATTGGCTAATATACAGCCCCAAACCGGTGCCTTTGCGCCGATTGTCCGCCTGCTCAAACGGCTGGAACAAATGCTGCTGCTGATCGCTGGCAATCCCCACGCCGCTGTCTTTTACCACCAGCGTGATAGTCGCGTTGTCATTGCTGACATCAACATGCTGATTGACCTGCAATACCACGCTACCAGCGTCGGTAAATTTAATAGCATTACTCAGCAAATTCGCTATCACCTGCTTAATGCGCAAGGCATCAATCTGGACGTTGCGTGGCATTTCTTCTGGCAAGATCAGCGTCAGCTGCAGCTGTTTTTGCAGTGCTAATCCTTTGAAGGTATTCACCACACTGCGGGCAATCTCGGCGATATTACCGGGTTTGGGATCGAGTTCAACGCGACCGTTTTCAATACGTGAGATGTCGAGAATATCGCCAATTAACTCGACCAGACCTTCAGCGGATTCTGTTGCCACTTCCAACGCCTGTATATCCAGCTCACCCTGCCTGCCCTTATGGATGGCAATGTCCAGCATGCCAATGATTGCATTCAACGGGGTGCGTATTTCATGGCTCATAGTCGACAAAAAGGTCGATTTAGCCCGGCTGGCCTCTTCGGCCTGCTCTTTAGACACCCGCAATGCTTTAGTCATTTTTTCGCGTTCGGTAATGTCCATCCACCCGCCCAGCACGCCGGCCATATTACCGGCAGCATCGCGGAACGGCAGCACCCAGAAGAAAACAGATAGCTGCTGCTGATCCCCAGAGTGTGGGTTTAGCACATACGTTCGGTCGGCGAATACAGGTGTATCATTCGCCATTACATCCAAAAACATCTGGTGTGAGTCGATGGCTTGTTGTGGGTCGTGTAGCACCCCTTCTTCAATGATATTACGTCCCAGACATTGCGACTTTTCGCTGCCAACCGTATCCAGATAGAGCCGATTGCAGTCAGTTAAGCGTCCTTCGCTATCACGGCTAAACATCGGGAATGGCGTGCCATCCACGAGCTGGTGCATTTTCTGGTTCTGATCGGCCAGCGCTTCTTGCGCCTGCTGTTTAAGTTTAATTTGCCGACGGAGATAAACGGTCCAAACGGCGGAGATCAATATCAGCGCCAGGGCAACACTGAGCGAAGTGATGATGGTGGTGCGATAGCGATACCACACGCTGTCGGCTACCACCATATTATTAGGTCGCCAGCGATTACCAATAAGATCTAACTCATCGGGTGCATAGGAGAGTAAAACTTTATCAATAATCTGTTGTAGCATCGGTTCATTGGCTGACACTGCGAAAGAGATATAAGCAGGATTATCACCGACCGTATTAACGATTTTAAAAGCATCATGATAAAGACTGACTAACTGATATTCGGTATTGACCAACGTATTAATGACGGCATCTACTTTTCCGTCATCCAACAACTCCAAAACGTGGCTGGCATCACTGGCATGAACTATTTCAATATCAGGATATTGCTTTGCGATTATTGACTCTAACGCCGTACCGGCAATAACACCCAAACGTTTGCCACGCAAATCGCTTACTGCCAATGTTTTACGATCATTTTTAGGTACGATTAACACAAAAGCATTGCGCAAATACCCACGTGAAAAACGAAGCGTCTCCTGCCGTTTAGCGCTGGGCGTTAAGGCTACAATGAGGTCTGCTTTTTTTTCACCGACCTGGTTAATCATCGATTCAACATCATCGGCACGGTTAAAACGGAAATTCAAACCGGTGCGTAAAGCCACCAGCGCAAGGACATCGGGGCCAACACCTCTTACATTGCCGTTATTATCAATGAACGAAACCGGGGCATAATTATCAAGCGTCAACACATCTAATTGCGGATGATTTCGTATCCACTGTAGCTCCCCACTACTCAAATTGATATGCTGCCCTTCCTGCAGCAACCCTCCTCTACCGGGCAACCAGAACGCTAACACATAGCGAGAATAAGCGGGTGGCAGTACGTTTATCGCCTGATCAAAAATGGCCAGCATGGTCGCGTTATTGGCGTTCACTGCAAAGCTAATTTTCGCTTCTGGTGTGCTGGCATATTGTGCGATACGTAAATTATTAAGAAAATTACGACTTACCGGATAAGCATCACCGAAATAAGCATCAGCCCGTCCAAATGCTACCGCACTGATTGCATCCTGATAATTATCGTACACTTGCAGTTTAGCCAGTGGATAATACCGCTTAAATATCACTTCTGGCATATAACCGCGCACCATAGACACAGTACGGTCGGTTAAATAATGTCCCGGCTGCTGATTTTGCTTCGATGGTACCGCAATTATTGACTGTACTCCGGTATAAGGCTGAGTGAGTTGACTTCCTGGCGGCGCGATCCAGCTGGTAACGGAGGGAATAAGATCAATTTTATTCTCTTTTAACGCCTGCCACAGCGCCTGCTCCGTATTGAATTGGGTGATCTCAACGGAAACGCCTAGCATAGAAGCAATCTGTACGAGATATTCAGCCGAAATACCTTGTAATTCATTGCGACTAGTACGAATGGTGAACGGCGGCCAATCTCGTGAAGAGACGCCCACCTTTAATACCGGATGTTGTTTAACCCACCGTTCACCATCAGGCGATAACGTAAGCTTAGGAATAGCGTCCGTTGCAAAATCTACACGACTGAGCAAGGTCATTTGTTCCGTTGCAGCCATAACCTGAGTCAATCCACAACTTAGGATAAGTACGCTGAGACTTAACAGTAATCTGACCCGACGCCAAAGTCTCATAATGCTCCTTTCACGTTAAAACCCTCATTTGCAGCAGGTCAACTTGATAATCTTCAGCCGCTTCTCTGCTTAATAGCGTGTCAAAGCAACTTTGCCGTGGGAGATAATTTCCCTACCAGCTCAACCAGATTTCTTGCCTTGGTCTTTTGTAACACACGTGCTTTATAGGTACTGATCGTTTTACAGCTGAGCCCCATCATTTTCGCGATTTCACTGTTACTTAATCCACCTAATAGGTATTGCAATACTTTATGCTCTTGCGCAGAGAGTTTCTCTTCCAGAGCGTACGGTGTGCTGCTGGTATTTAATTCCACCACATCACTGCAGGTTTGCAATGGAAAAAAAGCGTAGCCGTACTGAACGGCATCGATGGCGCGCGGCAGATCCTGGGGAAGATTATCTTCGCCAATCAGTGCTGCCGCGCCACAGCGACGATAAGCCTCGGTTGATAGTCGCTCGGGGTGCGCCGCAATCAGGATAGTTTTTCCCGCATATTGGCGTTTTTTGAGAAGTTCCAGCACCTCAATAGCTGAAATGGCGGGTAATTCCGTGCTCATTATTACTGTATCTGCTGCAACGCTTTCTACCAGATGCAGGGCTTCATAACCATTAGTTGCACTCCCTAATACCCGCATATTTTGCGTGAGTAATACAGACTGAATGACTTTTCGTCTTTGCTCGAGCGTTTCGACAATGATTACGTTATTCATAATGATCAGTTGAATAAATCATCGCGATATTTTAACAATTCAATATCGCTTTTAATACCCAGCTTACGCATGCCGGATTGTTTATGGCCGCTGATAGTCTTGCGACTGCGCTTTATTTTGGCGGAGATTTGCAAAATCGTCATGCCATCAAGGAAGCAACGCAAAATTTCAGATTCACGCGGGGTAAGCAATTGCACATTGCGGAAGACAACTTCACGACTTTCCGCTGCTTCACCTTCAACGCCCTCTTCGCCCTTATTCATTGGGGCCGACGGCGCTTTTACCGGCATGGCCAGCAGCTCATGTTTAATATTTTCCGGACGGTAAATCTGGCCGTTATCAACCTGACGAATAGCATGAAAATACTCTTCCATCGTCGCGCGTTTACTCACGTAGCCACGAATACCGATGTTATAAGCCGTGCGGATCACTGCCAGGCTCTCAACTGAGGAGGAGAGCAAGATTTTCATCTCCGGATAGTGATTTAAAATCTGACGAATTAGCGATAATCCATCTAACTCTTCATCGCCCAAAATATAATCGAGGATCAAGACATCAGGCCGATCGGTACGTAAGTAACGCATCAACTCGTTACTCAGGCCAAAACAGCCGCTGAGCACAAAGTCTTTTTCATCCGTAATCACCATCTGCAGCGATCTGCGGATAATGGGATGATCATCAAGCAGAACGATAGAAATTTTTTTGTTATCAGATAACCAACTCATTTTTTAATGACCTCAGTAAATAATCTCTTTGTATGACTGATATCCAGCGAAATCAGCGTAAGTTGCCACTCAGCCATGGAATGAGCTGGCCTGCGCTGGCGTAGCCGCGGAAGGTGGCACTGTAACTGTCGAAGCGATTAGTCACTTCGGCCACGCGGTTGTTGTAGTAATCAGATTCTGCAGATAACACGTCAAGCAAAGTCCGTTTCCCAAGATGATACCACTGGTCAAAGAACGCCAAGCGAATACGATCGGACTCAACCGTCAAATTACGGTATAGATCAGCACGCTGCAGCATAGAACGCGCGTCCTGGTCTGCGTTACGTATACGATAGTCAAGATCGCGCTTTTGTTCTGCAATTTGTTCGCGCTGCGCTTCAGCGCGTTGCAGTGCAGCCTGCTCTGCAGCCGTACCTGAACCGCCGCGGAACAGACCCCAGCTGACATTCACGCCGGTTTGCCACGCCTGCTGACGCCCAAACTGATCCTCAGCGGTATTTTTACTCACTACCCAGTTAATCTTAGGCAAATTTGATGAACGCACCGCTTTCGCTTCAGCGACAGCGGCTTCAGTTTGCGCGCGCGCCTGACGAATCACCGGATGGTTATCCACTGTGCCCAGCAGACGCTCAATCGACACCAGGCTGACATTCCACTGTGCGGTGCGCGGTAACGGAATATCGGTCTGCCCGATTAACTTATGCAGAGTAATTTCGGTTTCGCGTGCTTTGGCCAGTGCGTTATCCAGCGAGGATTGCGCCTGCAGCTCACGCCCTCTGGCTTGGGTTAATTCACTGCGACGTCCTGGGTCCGAACCGACAATGCCACTCAGCATTCTCACCAGCTCTTTCATCCGCGCCACATATTGCTGGCTGAGCTCGATAATCAGGCGCTGTTTACTCAGTTCAACCAACGCAGAACTGACCTGCCATGCCAAATCTTCTGCCGATGCATTCACCGCAATACCGGCAGCTTGCGCAGTTTTCTGTCGGCTATCAATGGTGTTGCTGGTTTGACCGAAGTCATATAGCGTGGTCGCCATGTTGAGATTCACTGCCGGCGTATTGCTCTGCTTACTCTTCTCGCCACCACCAAACTGATACGAACGCGAGCTGGTGCCCACATCAACCTGCGGCCAGCGCTGGCCTTTCGCTTCGTCGACGCTGGCATCGGCGGCCTTAGCACTGAACTGCGCGCTACGCAGCTGTGGGCTGGTCTGCAACGCAATTTGGGTGGCGCGATAGAAAATGGCTCTAAGCGCATTTTCATCCGGGCCACCAACATGATGGCTGCGATTCAACGCGCTTGCAGGCGGTAACGCATTAATCCGGTTAAGTTGGTTCGCTTCCTTATTAGAAGCCGCAACCGGCTCTTCCGGTACGGCGGTGAACGGATCGAAATCCAGCTTTTGTTGCTGATACAGCTCCTGCGCCGCCTTTTGCTGCGCTTGCGTGGTTACCGCTGTTCCTTGACCTTTATTCACTTCCACCGGCGCGGCGACTTTCTCCGCCACTAACGTGGGTTGTGGCAGCGCAGAGCTGGCCGAGGCTTGCGGCGCATGTTGTCCGTTCGGATTGGATGGCGCCGTTTCCCACATCAACATGCCTCCTGTTCGATCCGTAGCGCGCGGAGCCGTCACAGGCACCGGCGCTTTTGCAGGTACCGGCGTCGGCACTGCCGCTCGAATCGGCGCCGGTGTCTGGGTTGCTACAGGTCGCGGCTGTGCTGCGCTCAGCGGCGCGGATCGTGTCACCGGCGCAAGCACGGGTGCTGGAGTCGGTGCGGATGGGATGATGACCGCAGGTGCAGGCATTCTTACCGGTGCAGGTGCAGGTTTAGCTGCGCCCTGCTGTGCCACCGTAACGAACGCTAACAGCTCGTCATCTTCTGTGCTGGCATCTGCCGGAACCATCCAAAATTGCGCAGCAATTAATAGCGCCAACAAGCCAATCTGCGTTTTCATCTGTGGAGTAGAGTTATTCATTATTAACGCTCACGGAATGCTTCACGGGCTTTCATCACCGGTTTCAGCAAGTAGTCAAGGATGGTTTTCTCACCGGTCCGAATTTCAACCGTGGCGATCATTCCAGGGATAATCGGCAGTTCCTTGCCACCTGCGTGCAACGAACTGTTATCCGTCAGGACCATCACGCGGTAATAGGTGTCATCCGGGCGACCCGCAGCGGATTTCTGGTCATCTTTTAAGGTGTCGGGACTGATAAACTCCACTTTCCCGGTTAGACCGCCATAAATCGCATAGTCGTAGGCAGTGATCTTAACCATCGCCGGTAAACCGGGACGCAGGAAGGCGACATCAGAAGGACGGATTTTGCCCTCCACCAGCAGCTGATCTTCCAGTGGAACGATCTCCATGATGTGTTCGCCCGGCTGAATAACGCCGCCGATGGTGTTGACACGCACATTCTTCACCGTGCCGCGCACCGGAGCACTAATGCTGGTACGGTCGAGCACGTCAGAGCGACCAATCAGGTTTTCCGAGGTTTGCGACAGCTCCAGCTCCAGTTTGATTAACTCGGAGTTGGCATCGGCCTGGAAGCGGTTCTTACGCTCAACGATTTGCGACAGCAGATCGTTGGCTGAACGGCGCATACGCAGCAGCTCAACTTCTGACAGCAATCCGCGTTTCGCTAGCGGTTCGGCCAGCGAGACTTCGCGCATCGAGAGCGCATAGCTACGCTGTAAGGCTTCAACGCTCTCATCCAGCGCTTTCATGCGCGAGTTGTAGGCACGCGTCTCCTGCTGAACCACCGCCGGGTCGCTCATCACCTGCTCATCAAATTTCAGCGGCATTTGGTAAGCTTCAGCACGCAAACGCGTAATGGTGGCTTTCAGGCCAATCACTTTATTCAGCACTTCGCGATAGCTCGATTGCGCACGCGTTGGGTCAATTTTCAGCAGGATTTGCCCCTGCTCGACGATGCCGCCTTCGCGCACGTTCATCTCCGCCAGGATACCGCCTTCAAGGCTCTGAATAACCTGCTCGCGGCTCTTGGAAATAATGGTGGCGTCGCCGCGCGTGATCTCTTCGACCCTTGCCAGACTGGCCCAGATAATGGCGGAGCTAAAAATAAGCAGAATCATCCACAGCACCAGGCGCGAGCCCGGCGTGCTCTGTGACATCAGTGATTCCTGGATGTCACTCATAAATTGGGCATCGGCGGCAGAGACCGTTTTCTTCTTTTTGCCGAAACCGAAACGGAGCCATTTCATACTGTCTTCTCCTCAGCTTGCGCCTCTGGGTTAACGGGCTCGTTCGCTGAGGCCTGCGGGGTAGCAACGACTTTCTGCTGCGCCCGCGGCTGAGCGTTATCGCCACGCAGGCTCGCCAGAATTTTGTCTTTAGGACCGTCAGCGGCCACCTTGCCGTTTTCGACGATGATAATGCGATCAACCAGAGCCAGCAGAGAGGGACGATGCGTCACCACCACCAGCGTCTGTTCAGCCGTGGCACGCTTAAGGTGCTCAAGGAAAATGGCCTCGGTTTGGTTGTCCATCGCACTGGTGGGTTCATCAAGCAGCAGCACTTTAGGGCGTAATAACAGGGTGCGCGCCAGGGAGACCAGCTGACGCTGCCCACCCGACAAGGCGTTGCCGTGCTCGCCCACCGGCAGGTTGATCCCGCTTGGGTGGCGTGCGGCAATTTGATCCAGTCCGGTAAGGCGCAGCACACGCAGCAATTCATTGGAGGTGGCATCTGGCTGGCCAATCATCACGTTCTCACGCAGGGTGCCGTAAAACAGACGTGCATCCTGGCCGACATAGCCCACCGAACGACGCCAGTCCGCAGGGTCGATTTGGTTTATGTCCAGCCCACCGGCAAATACCTGCCCTTTCACGGGCTGATACAGGCGCGCCATAATGCGCAGTAAGGTCGATTTACCACTACCGATGCGGCCCAAAATCGCCACACGCTCACCCGCTTTGATGCTGAAACCGATGCCGGTGAGGATTTCCGGATTAGGGCGCATAGGCGGTGCTGGATAGGAGAACGCAATCTCTTTCAGCTCAATGTCGCCATTGAGTTCTGGCTCCGGCAGATAGTTCTGCTGTGGGTCACGATCGGTCGGCATATCCATCAGCTTGTTAAGCGAATCGAGAGCCGCTTTCGCCTGCTGGAAACGCACCGCTAACCCCATTACCTGCCCTAGCGGCGCAGTGGCACGGCCAGACAACATCACGGTAGCGATCAACGCACCCATGGTCAGCGTGCCATCGGAGATCAGATACACACCAATCACAATCAACAACACGGTCTGGAACTGCTGCAAGAACGTCACGGCGCCCATCGCGGCGGTAGAAATACGCTTAGATTGCATGCCGCTGGTAGCCTGCATGGCGCTGAAGTTTTGCCAGCGGCGCTGCATGTGGGCTTCACCCGCCACGGCTTTAAGGGTTTCCATGCCTTCAATCGATTCAATCAACACGCCTTGCTTCAGAGAGGCTTCCTGCAAGTTACTGCGCATGATTTTCTTCAGTGGCCACTGAATAATCAGGCTGACCAGGATAATGGTTGGAATCATCATCAATGGCACCCATCCCAGCGGGCCACCAATGGTGAAGATGACGGCAACAAACAGCAGGACAAACGGCAAGTCAGAAATGGCTGCCAGAGTTGCAGATGAAACAAAGTCACGTACTGACTCGAACTCACGCAGTTGGTTAGCAAACAGGCCAGATGAGGATGGTTTATTCTCCATGCGCACGGCCAGAGCCTGGCGGAACAGCACGCTGCCCAAAATCAGATCTGCTTTTTTCCCTGCCACATCAAGCAGGTGCGCACGTACATAACGTGTGACGGCTTCAAATACCATCGCCACCACAACGCCAATCGCTAATGACCACAGCGTGACAAACGCCTGGTTTGGAATCACGCGGTCGTAAACGTTCATGGTGAAGAAGATGCTCGCCAGCGCCAGCACGTTGACGATCACTGCCGCCAATGCAGCGCTGCGGTAATAACGGCGATACACCCACAGAGTGCTGAACAACCAATGCTTCTGGTTTTGTGGCAGGTCTTCTGCCACTTGCGGATCCACTTTCGCGGTGGGTTTCACCAGAATGGCGAAACCGGCGTACCACTCCATCAGCTCTTCATGGGTGATCTCCACCGGTGACATGCTGATTTCCGGCATGATCAACTGGTAGTAAATCGTCATCTTATCTTCATCGTTTTTACGACGTTCACGGCCTAACAACAGGGTGCCGCCCGCGCCTTTGCGAATCAGAATAATCGGCATAACCTGCTCAGGCAGCTCCCACGCCTGACGCTCTACCAGACCGCCGGTCATGCCGGCATTTTCCAGCGCCTTGAGTGCCAGTGATGGCGTCAGCAGCGTGCCTTTTGGCAAGCCGGCCATTAAGGCGTCATCACTTTTACCTAAACCGTAGTAGTGGCAAACCCAGGAGAGGCTTTGCAGTAGTGTGTCGTCAATACGTGTTTGCACGCGCGCAGTGGCTTGCAATTCAGATTGTTGCTCTGTCAGCGAATTCGCATCCATTTCAGCATCTCAGTCGGTGTGTCGTTGGTGGCAATTCTTCGTGCAGGAATATTCCTGCGATTTGAGAAAATTCTGACAGACGGGAGGGGGTTGAGATACAAGCCGGGTCTTGGTTGCTTTAAGGTCTGGGAGAGCTAAATAAGAAATTACTTTTACTTTTAGGATTAAGATGATTGGAAAAGATATCTATATGGTAAACACCCCATAAGCCATAATGAAATTAGGGCTTATGGGGTTGATATGAAGTAAAAATTAAGGCGCGACAACACCCTTGTGACAAACCTGGATCGTAGATGCGCGCGAAAGTAAATGGATGCTTTTATCCAGTCCACTTAATTCATTAAGCGCCATTGACGCGGGTTTATTAACCGAGCGACCGTTAATTTCACTGTCTACGCGCAGATATACCGTTTCACCTTGCGCAAGTTGATATTCGCCGGTCAGCGCTTCCTTGCCTAAATAGTGCGGCGCTTCCTTTGTCCAGGCACTGATAAAGTGTTCCCCAGGCGTAAGACAAAATACCACATAGCTGTTTGGCTGCAGCGAGGCGTGATATTCACCATTAACATATAAATTTGCCGTTCCCTCAGTAAAACGATCGTCTTTACGATAATAAACGATGCGTGCCTGGTGCTGACCAAGCTCACTTTGTACGAAGGTTGATTCAATGGTTGAGGCATTTTCTGGGGTGGGATGAATCGCAAAACCATTTTTCATCAACAGCATGAAAAAAGTAAGAAGAAAAATTCTTTTTGTCATCGGAGTTTTGCGGGTATTGATTAAAATACCCGCCTTCCATCTTAATAGGTATTATCTGAGAGTCGGTTATCCAGCAGCGGCTCGAGCGGATTAGCCACAAAGCTGGCGACATCACCCAACTGAGTCAGCATTAATGTCTCTTCCTCTTCCCAAAGCGTGATGCCACCTTGTGGATGAATCAACATTTGCAGACTTAATTCATCCAGTGGTGGCGAAAGTTCCAGCGGCAGCTCGTCTAAGAACAGATCTGATTCACCCACTGGCAGTAGTTCACTGAGCCCAAAAGCAAAGTCAGCTTTAGCTGGCTGAATAATAGGTTCAACCGGCGTCAGATTAATCGGTGAAGCGGTGTCAATTAACGGCACGGTGGTGATGAGTGGAACCGCGCTGATCAAGTCCGACACACTTAATTCATCGCTCTCCACAGGTTTAGTCTGAACCACGATTAGTCGAATCGGTTCTGCCGCGATTTCACGTATACCCTGGGTGTCAGTGGTATACAGACTGAATTCATAATTCCCTTCTGCCAGTGGCGTTTGTAGTTGAATAAACCAGTTGCCGCTGGCATCCACCACGCTGCTGCCCATCACTTCACCATGCTGGTTAAGGACTTCAACCATGGTTGCAGGTACGCCCTTACCGGCGAACGTCAAGCGATCTTCATCAGATAGCGAGGCATCCAGCAGAGATTCCTGACGCTGATTGAGCACCTCAAAACTGAAGTTACTGGCGTCATTCAGCGACGAATCAATAACCGCCTCGTCTAACAGTTCCAGCTCGCTGGCAGCCAGTTCGAGCTGGATGAAACCGGCGTTTGCCGCCGCATCGGCGATCTGTGGCTCGGCCTGCATAGTAAACTGGATGTTTTCAATCTCAGCAGTGGCATCGTCGAGACTTTCGGTAGCGTTGAAAGCGCCGGTGTCATCAGATTCCGTTTTAGATGCCTGCGTCTCTTTTGGCTGTGCAACTGCTGTGTCATCCGCGATGGCCGCCCACTGGCCCACCAGCTGGACTTTAGTGACTGCCGCGGCGGCTTTCGCACTCGCCATGATCATTTCAAAACTGCTTTCACGACCAACGGCTGCCATGCCGCCGAGCGCCAATAACGAAGCGCAGGCGGAGCCGTGCACCATCAAGCCATGCAACGACATCACGCCGTTAGCCTGATTCAAAGACTGCATCAAATGTCCGCCTTCTGACCATGCATGGCTGCGTACATCAACATTCTGCCAATCATGGGCTTTGAATTTATCAGCGCGTTCCGTAGAAAAGTTTTGCTGTATCAGGTTGGACAACCACGCTGTCGGGGCGGTGCCAGCCAGTGTAGGGGTAAATAATTTCATAGTGAATATCCTCATTCGCCGCAGAAGTTGCAGTTTTCTTCACATCAGAATTGCTGAAAGACGGGCTGCACTCGCTGTCCCGCCATATCAGACAATTCTGATGTTCTGACGATAACTTCACCACAAGCCAGGTCTTGATTGTGCCAAATGTGTTATCGCGGATATTGCCAACAGAAATTAATTGACCTGCAGAACAAAGACGTTTTGCTGCGGCAGCGCATTGCGCACGAAGGTGATGCTATCGGGAGAGATGGCGGCATCGATAAGCGCCTGACGGAACTGCGCTTCACGCTGCTGTTGCGCGGGCCCTGTGCTGGCGGGATCAACCATATTGACTTGCAGCTGATTGATCCACGCGTGGTCCTGACGGATTTGCACCACTAAATCGGCGATGGCTTCGCGTCCCTGCTGCGACAAGGTGGTATCAGATAAGAACAGCGATTGGCTGGGTAACAGATAGTCTACCCTGGGCTGCGTCAAGGCATAATCAAAGGCACAGGGCAGTGCGGACGTGGCGCGGGACAGCAAATGCGCCTGGCGACGCGTCTGTTTTAACTCATCTTCCCCTAACGCGGATTTGACCGATTTAGGCGGTTCATGCATCAAGGTATGCTCATCTACCCGCAAGAAATAGGTGCGTCCGGGCTTCATGGTGGTCACAAACTGGCTTTTATCCTCTCCCGTGCCAGGTAAAAACCGCCCTAACCTTACGCCAAGATGGTGAGTGCCGGGTTGTACACAGAAAGAGGTGTAACCGCCGGGCAATAAGCTGGTGTGCATTTTTCCATTAATATAGATATTTGCTCCGCCACTGGCGGTGACGAGGGTATTCTGCCGGTAAAACACCACCTGGCTTAGGGCTGGCGTCACCGGTTGATGTTTACGGTAAGCCTCACCAAACGGATTGGTTGAAACGGTGGAGGCAATAACCGGAGGTACAACGGCAGCAAACAACAGCGAGCAAATCACCAGACGCTTAGCAGCAGGCATTTTAGATTTCCCTGGAAATGTCTAAATAGAGCGGCAGCACACCGCCACCTTCTACAACGTTTTAATTGCCGCCAGCCTAGGTAAATTGACTTTTTATTGGAACAAGATGTATCCCGGTTTTAAAATCCGATAAAACCATAAACCCCGTTCTTTCGTTGAACAGGGTTTAAATGATGATGTTATTTAAGCTGCCTTAATAATGCTGGTTGCCAGCTCGCTTTTTACCCGGAAGCACACATCACGAATAGCAAATTGATATTTAGGCATTGCCAAATCATTTACATCACTGCTAATGCCATTTTTTACTTCGAGATACTTTTTCAATTGGCCAGCGGTTCTATCAAACTCATTTTTAAATTGCTGATGTTTAGCCACGTTATAGGTCTGCAGTGCATCCAGTTCTTTACGGCACTGCATAATACGCGAGGCGTAATCCTGGGTCTGAGATTCGGCAGCAGAAACACGTAAAGGTTGTGCCGGAGCCGTTACCACGGATTTCACCTCAGGTGCAGGAGTCGATTTTTTGGCTGCCACGCAGCCGGAAAGTAATAAAACGGCGCTAATAGCAGTGACGATACTTTTCATTTTAAACCCTATGTTGAGATAGAAATATCGCAACTGACTCATTGGTTAGGCGCGATATCGGATGCGGCAGATAGTAGGAATTTTCTTGCATATAGGATACAAGACTCATCTTGGTTTATTTCGGGCGCGCAATTCTGCCGCCTTTAGTAAGCAAAATGTCACCTGAACACGCTGTCAGTGACGCTTACCTGACGCTAAGGAAATTAGCGCTAAATTATTTTTGCTGCGTGATGTGATGGCACGCGCTGATTATCGGGAAGACGTGTCTTGCATTCATTCATAACCATGATATTTCTTCGTAGGGCATCCAGGAAAAAGCTACACTTCCCGCCTATCTTTACGCTTAACAGCAACCTGATCCCTTCGTTAACCTGCGGTGATCTACGCAACTTTTCCTACAGGACCTCACGTTTTTATGCTGCGAAAACTTCTTAACTCAGGAATTGCCTTGGTGCTGTTAAGCCTGTTGGCCACTGCGGTATCAGCGGCTTCCACACCTCTGACGTTAGTTCCACGCAGCGAGGTCATCACCACCCAGATTAAGTTTGATGCGCCAATCACCCGCTGGCTGGCTCAGCATCCAACCTTAAAAGTGGGCGTTTGGGGCCCCGATCAGCCGCCGATTTATTTGAGCGTGGATCCCAAAACCTATGAAGGCTTAGCCGCAGATTACATCCATGTGCTGGAACGCGCGCTTGATGTCAAAATTGAAGTGCATCGCTTCACCAGCCCTGCAGACGCGCAGGCCGCATTAGCGGCGGGCAGCATCGATTTACTCAGCGCCTACAATGCCGATCTGTACCCTAGCGACAACATCGTTCCCAGCCTGCCCTGGTTGCTGGATCACTCAGTATTGTTGTTACGCGATAAAGAGCCATCGAACTCGACGCTGAACTTAGCGGGACGCAAGCTGAGCTATATTGCTGATTACAGTCGCGCAGCGGAGCTGGCGCAGGCTTATCCGGATGCCAGTATCAAACCCGAATTAAGCTACATCAATGCCGTTTCTGCCGTGGCGTGGGGGCAAAGCGACGCGACCTGGATTAATCGCTCAACCGCCGATTTCATTACCCGGAATGGCTTCGCGACTAAGTTCCGAATTATTCAAAGCCCAGTACTCAGCAACCTCAATCTCTCATTTGGCGTGAGTAAAAGTAACCCACTGCTGCTGCGGGCGATCAATGAATCCTTAAACCGCATCCCGCTCGCCAGCCGTATTGGCATTGCCAATCGCTGGGGATTAACCAGCGACAATGTGATTAAAGCCAATCCGCTCGCAGTCACGGCGGAAGAGCAGAACTGGCTGCGCACCCATCCGGAAATCACCGTACTGTTCAACGCCACCACGGCACCCAACGCTTTTATCAATAAAGAGGGCAAGCTCAACGGTGTGGTGGTGGACTTGATGAATACGCTGGCGTCCCGCTATGGCATGAAGTTTAACTTCATCGCGGCACACGGGCGTGCCGAGATGATCCGCCTCGGCCAGCAACATCCGGACGCGCTCTATGCGGTGGTCCCGATGACGGCAGATTACCAAACCACCTGGAATGTGCTGACCACCCGTCCCTATCTGATGACGCCGGTGGTGCTGATGGTCAATGCCACATCGCCCACCCTCAGCAGCCTGACCGCCATGCGTGGGCGAAAAATTGCGGTGACGCAGTTCAATCCAATCACGCCATGGCTGCAGCAGCACTATCCCGATATCGCCATCGTGACCAATCCTTCGGTGGAAATGGGTTACGCGATGATGAAAAAAGGCGAGGTTGATGGCGTTGTCACCACGCAGTTTGACGCGGATTATCTGCTGGCTTCGGATCCCGAGCGCGGCTTCAAAATTGGCATTCGTTTAGGCGATGACATCGCCAGAATCGGCATGGCCGCTAACCCTGATAATCCGCTGCTGGTTAGCATCATGAACAAAGCGCTGCTGGATTTACCGCCTGAATCCCTGCAACGCATTAATGCGCATTGGCAACCGAAAAACAACGCGCTACGCCAGCCGTCGTGGCGCGACTGGCAGGATGTGATTATTAAAGTCGCTGGCGGCATCGTGCTGATGGTTGCGCTGCTGCTACTGTGGAACCGTCACATCCACCGCGTTAGCCGGCAGCGTGAAAGCGCACGGCGTGCCCTCGCCGATCAGCTCGCGTTTGTGCGTACGCTCATCGATGCCTCACCGATTGCGTTATATGTCCTGGACCGTGAAAAGCGTCTGGTGCACTCCAATCCGGCATTACGTCAGGCGTTGAACGCGGGAGAGGATAAGACGCTCGCGGAGTATTTACTGGAAAGTGACCATCTGGATGAACAGGTTAAGGACCGTTTGAGAACCATCATTAAACGGGTAATGACCGATGGCGTGCCCGAGGTTTACGAAGGCCCGCTGAAGTTAAATAACGCCATCTGCTTTGTTCACCACTGGATTGTGCCGTGGCGTGACACCAACAATGAGGTGGTGGGCGTGATTGGCGGCTGGCTCGACATCAGCGAAAAAGAGAAGCTGGTGAATGACTTGCGTAGCGCCAAAGACGAAGCCGATTTGGCTAACCAGTCAAAAAGTGTGTTCCTCTCCAGTATGAGCCATGAAATCCGTACGCCGATGAATGCGATTATTGGACTGCTTGAGCTGGAGGTGAATGAGCATCAGCAGCAAGGCATCAACAACGAGAACGTACGTGTAGCCTGGGAATCGGCTAAATCACTGCTGTTATTGATTGGCGATATTCTTGATCTCTCGAAGATTGAGTCTGGCACCTATGAGCTGCGCACCAGCTGTATCGATGTGCCACAGCTGGTAGGCAGCGTGGTCAATCTGTTTGAAAATCGCGCGCGAGAAAAAGGCCTGGAACTGACGCTGGAAGTCGAGCTGGAACACACTACCTATCTGCTTGATCCGTTAATGATTAATCAGTTGGTTTCCAATCTGGTCAGTAATGCCATTAAGTTCACCGACAGCGGCAGCGTGACGGTAAGCGTTTATCAATCTCAGGAGGTCAATGACGGGCGCAGCGATCTGGTGATCGATGTGACGGACACCGGTCCAGGATTGACGAGCGAACAGCAGGAACGCATCTTTGCCCCCTTCGTCCAGGTTGAGGGACGCAAGGCGCGGCTCGGCACCGGACTTGGTTTGAGTATCTGTCGCCGCTTAGCGGAATTAACGGGCGGTGAACTGCAAGTTGAAAGCGAACCCGGCGAGGGTGCGAGCTTCCTGTTTTACTTCTCTGCTGAGGCCTGTGCCGCAGAAACTATCGCGCTGCATGCCGACGATGAGCGATCTATGCATGTGCTGATCGTCGACGATCACAGCCCCAATCGCCTACTGTTGACCCAGCAGTTGGAGATGATGGGCCACCAGGTAACAGCCGCAGAGAGTGGTGAGCAAGCGCTTGAAATCCTGCATTCTGGCGTGGCGGTCGATCTTATCACCACCGATGTAACGATGCCTGGCATGGATGGTTTTGAACTGACGCGCCATATTCGCCAATGGGAGTTGCAGCACAATAAAGCGCCCAAGCCGATTCTGGGACTGACTGCACACGCGCAATCCAGCGTGGTGGATAAATGCCGTGAAGCCGGCATGAACGAATGTCTCTTCAAGCCAGTGCGCAGCGCGCAATTACATGACGCGGTGAACCGATTAATGGGTCGCAGCACATTCACCCCGGCGAAAGAAATTATATCTGACGACCAGAAACGTCTGCAGGCATTAAAGTTTTTACACGAAGAAGTTATTCGCACCAATCGCAGCGATTTGCACAAATTGACAAAAATGGTGGAGAGCGGTGATCGTTTGCAAATAGCTAAGATGGCGCACCGATTACTCGGAGGTGCGCGAATTATGCAGAGAAATGAACTGGAACAAGCCTGTGCCCTGCTGGAAAACATCAGTCAGGACGAAAGTTGCACAATTAGCGATTTTCGTGAAGCATTAATAGCTATCACAGAGCGAGTGGAAGAACTGGAACGTCACTTAACCGCTGACGAAAAGTAATTCCTCTGTGATACTTTTTAAAAGACACGTCTTGGTCAATATGCGTTAAATGCTGTGTTACAGTATTTAACGGTTGTTTAAAGGAGGATTATTTCAGGATGACCACGATTTCTGTAGTCGAAACTAACCCGCTTATACGTCGCGGATTAAAACGTATTTTAACCGAACGCGGTTATAACATTGCTGTTATCGCCGAAACGTTAGATGACATGCTGTTAAGCAACATTCATCACAAACCGCAGATCCTTATCCTGGAGCCGTTATTTCAGGATCAGTCAGCCTATGAAAAACTGGCGCTACTGCGAAGTTATAACCCTAAACTTAAAACGTTAATTCTATCTATATCAGAGAGTTACTATCATATTCAGCAAAGCCTGCAGATGGGCATTGAAGGCTATGTGTGTAAATCCTGGCCGTTAGAGACGTTATTTGAATCCATTGAGGAGATTGAAGAGGGCAAGCACGCTTACTCTAAAGAGCAGTTCCAGCACAAAGATAAATATCCGAATGATGCCCGTGTTTTATCCTCCCTTACCCGCCGGGAGTTTCAGGTATTGCGGATGTTTGGCGCTGGAAAATCGATTAAAACCATTTCTCAGGAAATGAACCTGAGTAATAAAACCATCAGCACCTATAAAGTTAAAATGATGCAAAAAATGGCAACCAATAACGTCATTGATATTGTTGATCTGGCACGTAGAAATTTTCTTTTTTAGCTTCAATTGGAAGTCTTCGGAAGCATTTGATATCTAGCTGTCGCTACGGTGACAATAAAATAGATACAAATTTTAATTACATTGATAGGCACACATCAAAAAGATTCACGCTGTTTTCTGAAACATCTCCTCTTCATTAAGTGAAGCTGATGACGTTTATAAATACGCCAGGGGAACTTAACGGTAATGAGCCATAATAATTGCAACAGATAATTATGGCTACCCTTCCTGCAAACGCGGAGGGCGTACTTTATATCCCATTAAGGCGATCAGTAACGCTCAAACCAGATGCATGCTTTAATCTGCGCAGTTGCACTGCCCACAGCAATACTCTTCAAACATCCAAAAGAGGTGATGACGCTTTCCGCTATTCTGCGGATTTCAGACCTGATGATTTTAAGTAGAGAGCAGGTGCCAGGCAGCTGCAGAGATCAGATATAGCGGAAGGATTGCGGCGGTATCGCACCCGGCACCATTTCAGATAAAGTCACCTGCTCGGTGTAGCGCTTGGGATTTTTAATTTCAATAGCAAAACCCGTCGCTCTTTTCATGAAGTAAGCATCAAAGAACGCGCGCATAATGCCCGCATACTTTTTAGTTTCCTGCCATAACTCTCCCGGTTCACGCGCCAGAATAGTGCCGACGTCAAACTCGCCAATCACCTTGCCTACCGGTATGGTGGCGTAAATGACGAAGGTCTTAACCTCTTATCCGTCATTTTTCGTGAGCATCATTCAACTGGATTACCCCCCTCAATCGCATTGATTTGCATTGGTAATGGCGCATAAAGCGCTGCTGCCGGGATATCGCCCTTGCCGTGGCTTAAAGATTTAATCAACCTGAAGACAGGCATAAAAAAAGGCCGGGATTAACCGGCCTTGAGAACTTTGCTGCATTACTGCGCGGGGAATATCGCCCCACCGCGCAGCATGCTTACTCCTGCACTTCGCTGCTGCCGTCCACGCGAATGGCCACGCGGCGGTTCGGCGCGTAGCACGAAATCTGCTCGGCTTTGCTGCCGTAACAGTCGTGCACCAGCGGCTCGCTCATGCCGGCGCTGGCGGCGGTGATGTCACGCGCCGGAATGCCGGCCTGCACCATCAGCAAACGGATGGTTTCCGCGCGGCGCTGTCCCAGCGCGTCGTTGGCCGCGGCTGAACCGATCTGGTCGGTATGGCCGATCACCTGCACATTACGCAGCGTGGTGTTTTCACGGCGGATCTGCTGCACCAAATCACGGATCGCAGCGTGGCCGTTGCGGGTGATGTTAGCGCGGTCGGACTTACCGAAGGCAAACAGCACGTCGCTCGACAGGCTGTAATCTTTGTACTGCTTCTCCGCCTGGCCAATGTACTGGCAGGCTTCCACGGACGAGGCGCGCGACAGCGTGTGCGCCTGCTGACGCATAGTTTTCAGCGCACGCTCAGCATCTGCGCGGGTCACGGAAACCGGCATGCCGCTCAGGCCGTCACCGACTTTAATAAAGTAGGTGTTGCCGCCTTGCAGCGCGGTGCGGAACGGCTGCGCGCGTTTACCGGCATACATCGGCGCATCCTTCACGAACGCACCGACGCTGTGGTTGCCCGGTGCCAGGCAGAAGGTGGTAAAAGCGTTCGGCAACAGCGCCGACTGGAACTCGCCGTCAATATAGACGTTGGCGCTGCCCGGCTGCTGGTCGGCTTCGCGATAGAACACGATTTGTGACTGCGCCTGCGCCACGCTGGCCACCGGCTGATAGTGTTTGCCATACACGGTTTCCACCGGCGCGGCGTGAACAAATGCAACCAGTGAAGCGCTCAGCGCTAAATACAGGGCTGAGGCGTTTACAGATTTTTTAAATAACGTCATGACTCCTCCACGGCCACCCAATAGGGCAGCCGGAATTAAATAAGGGTTAACCTGAATATCCGCTGGCAGTACTGGCGATGATTCACCCCGGTTGCCCGGGATAAACCATCTGGCTGCTCACCGAATATTGTCGGTTTTATAAAGGTGCGTTACGCAACGCGGTTTAGTTATTCAGCAGGTTAGTCTGAATCCCCTCCTGCACTAATAACTCCGCGTCCAGCGCGCTGTGTTGATAAACCTCATATTTGACGCCGGCCACTTCGACGGTACCTTCGGCTTTCGCCCAGTCACCTTCATCGCTGCCTTTGACCAAATCACTGAGATTAACCACATCACCCGCATTCCCTTTCACCATCATTTGCACGGTGTCGTCATGAATAAACAGGTTAGTATCGCCCTGCACCAGAATATCGCCGAGGCTGATATTCAGGGTGTTATTCCCGCTGCCGGTAATATCGATCACCTCAATGGATTCCAGCTTATTACCCAGGCGGGTTAAATCAATAATCTGGTCCTGACCGGTAATAATCAGCGCATTGATTTTCTCATCGCCTTTTATTACGTCGCTGGATTCAATCGCGGCCACGGTTTCAGCGGTAAAGTCCCTGCCATCAGCCGTCACTTTCGGCTCGCTGACCGTGTCCGTATTTAAATCCCAGTCGTCGATCAGTGCAGCAGAGTCTTCATTATCCTGTGCAAACACCTCCAGCGACCGCCCTGACTGAGGTGCCCATTCAAGATTATCCATCTTAATGGTGGTGCTAATGCCGGGCCCAGGTCGGTCATAGAACACTTCAAAACTGGCTATACCTTCAGCCTGGATTAACATCGTCTTACCTGGTTGTCGCGGCCAATTGCCCTCGGTTACTTCTAACCACCGCTCCTGTATAATCTGCCCGTTAATATCATAAACGATCACTTTAGCGCGATTCGCAAACTGAATCCCAATATAGTCAAATTTTATCTGATCGGTGACTCTTGGAGGAGTAAAGTGTGCTTTACCATTTATAGAAATTTGCAAGCTTAAATTATGAATCCCCCCCTTTACGTTCCCATAGTCATCTAACCAAACATCATGTGTTGGTCCTTCCCCTGTCCCTAAATAGTTTCCTACGGATCCTTCCTTTGCAAATATCGTCAGGCCCGAAGTTCCACGTATAGTAGTACCTTCAGTTAAAGCGTAATAATCAAATCCTAGGTTAAAACCCTCTTCTGGGTTCACGTCCGGGTTATAACTACTTTTAAAAGTGAAGTCGTCTCCATCACCATTGAAGTCTGCATTGACCGTGAATCCGATAGCAGCCGACGTACCGCTGCTGTTACCGGCCTGATCTACCGCCTTAAAGGTCAGCGAGTGGTTGCCGTTTCTCAGGCTGTTAGACAGGTTGATCGTCCAGTTGCCGTCCGCGTCCGCCAGCGCCGAGCCGATGGCGCGGGTGCCGCCGTTGTCGTAGGCATAAACCAGGCTGTTCGCCTCGGCCTTGCCGCTTAAGCGCGGGCTGCTGTCGTCCGTGGTCGCGCCGTTCCTGATCGCGCCGGTTGAACTGCCTACCTTGTCAAAGGCCACGATGTCGGTCGGTGCGTTCGGCGCAGTGACGTCAACCGTCAGTACCACGCCGGTGCTGGTCGCTTCGCCTGCCGCGTTGCGCGCAATCGCGGTCAGAAGATGTCCTCCTTCCGCCAGCGCAGCCGATTCGATGCGCCACACGCCAGCCACCACGGTCGCCGAGCCAACCACCCGCATGCCGTCATACAACGTCACCACCGAACCGTCGCTGCCCGTCCCGCGGACAACCGGTGTGGAGTCGTTGGTAACGCCGTTGCTGATGCGCACCTCAGACGAGCCTTCGTCATTGTACAGGCCGCTAATCACCGGCACGTCCGGCCGGGAGGCGCTCACGTTGATATCGAAGTTCAGTGAATCGCTTCTGCCACTTTCGTTACCCGCCTTGTCGCGCAGCGCGATGCTCACTTCATAGCTGCCGTCTGCCAGATCGCTACCCGGCGTCCACGACCAAGTGCCGTCGTCCAGCACGGTCGCGGTAGCCAGCTCGGTGTTGCCGTTGTAGATGATGACGTACTCACCCGCATTCGCCGTCAGGCCCGCGCCTTTAAAATCAGGACGCGCATCGTCGGTGGCGCTGCCGCCGGCGATCCAGCCGGTATCGACACCCACGTCGTCCCACGCACCCTCGAACGCGTTGCCCGGACCAATTGAACCGTCATCCGGCAGCTCCGGCGCCACGGTATCGATGGTCACGTTCAGGCTGTCGCGGGTTGGCGTCTCGTTGCCCGCACGGTCAATCAGCACCGGCTGCATCTGATAGTTGCCATCCGCCAGCGCCGGAGAAATCGGCGCACGCCAGTTGCCGTCACGATCTACCACGGCGGTGCCGAGCACCACGCCGTTCTCATCGCGGATTTCAATGCGGCCGCCCGCTTCACGCGGATCGGCAGTCCCTTTCACCACCGGTGCATTGTTGTTGGTAATCACATCCAGAATAGCCATCGGCAGGATCACGGACGGATCGCCGGCCGATTCAATACCGATCAGCTCAGGTGCGTCCGGTGGCGTGATGTCCACTTCCAGCTCGATCGGGTCGCCTTCCATTTCGGTTTCGTTACCGGCCGGGTCGATGATGACGGCGATCAGCTCGTAGTCACCCTCTTCCNNAGTTGCCGTCTTCGTCAACGACGCCGGTGCCCACCACGTTGCCGTCCTGGTCACGGATTTCAATCACCGAACCTTCTTCCGACGGGTCGGCCGTACCCACCACAACCGGATTCGGGTTGTTGGTGACGTCACCGATGGTGGCACCGGTGGCGTC
>NZ_JACAPA010000042.1:0-710 GCF_013385945.1 Pantoea sp. B9002 | reverse complement strand
AGTTGCCGTCTTCGTCAACGATGCCGGTGCCCACCACGTTGCCGTCCTGGTCACGGATTTCAATCACCGAACCCTCTTCCGACGGATCGGCGGTGCCAATAACCACCGGATTTGGGTCGTTGGTGAGATCGCCAATGCTCTCGCCGGTGCCGCTTTCAATGCCGATCACTTCCGGCGCGTCCGGTGGCGTAAGATCCACTTCCAGCTCAATTGGATCGCCGGTCATCTCGGTTTCGTTGCCCGCGGGGTCAATAATCACCGCAATCAGCTCGTACTCACCCTCGGTCAGCGCCGGGTCAATCACCACGCGCCAGTCGCCGTCTTCGTTGATAGTGCCGGTGCCGACCACGTTACCGTCCTGGTCACGCACTTCAACCACCGAGCCCTCTTCGTTCGGGTTAGCGGTACCGACCACTACCGGATTAGGGTTGTTGGTTACCGGGCCAAGCGGGTTGCCTGCGGCATCCTCAACACCACCGACTACCGGAGCGTCCGGCGCCGTGACGTCAACGATGATGGTCCACGCCGGATCGCTCGGGGCCGTGGTGTTGCCCACCGGATCGCGATAGGTCACGCGCAGGTTGTACTCGCCTTCGTTCAGCGGGTTCGTCGTGAATGACCAGCGGCCGCTCTCTACGATGGTGGTGCCGAGGAAGCCCAGTACGTCGTCATAGATGGTGATAATGGTACCTTCCGGCGCCGTGCCTTCC
>NZ_JACAPA010000041.1:0-40353 GCF_013385945.1 Pantoea sp. B9002 | reverse complement strand
CTTATCATCAGTGGTCTGGCCCGCTTCAAGCAGGCCAGTTTTAGGACCTTGATCGTCGGTCAGGAACAGCAGTTCGGGTGCATCCGGCGGCGTAGTATCGATGCGCATGGTGCGTAAAGTGGGCGCGCTTAGGTTACCGGCTCTGTCCAGAGTACGGATGGAGACGCTGTAATCGCCGTCAGGGAAAGGTTCAGTCGCGGTCCAGGTAAACAGGCCGGTTTTCGGATCCACCGGTACTTCAAACAGCTTGATACCAATGTAGAGCTGAACAATCACGCCCGTTTTGCCTTTCTCACCTGAATCGCCACCGATGGTCGGCAGATCAATCGGGCTGTTAATAAATTTGGTTCCGGTGTAGTCAAGAATATTCATCGATAAAGGTCCTTCTATTAATAACTTAAGTTAATGGTATTGATTTGCGTGTTCAGCCACGCGCTGAGGCGTGCACTGAAACCCGCGAGGCCGGCGGGAAAGGTAATCGAAGTGGTAATTTACGCAGACGAGAAAGGTCTCAAAGCATCCTGGGACGCTGCCTATCGCAGCCATAAGATTTTGCTGATGCATTATGTGTTAGCGCCACAGCATAAAATTTCTTTCCGCCGGCAAAATCACCGCATCCTGTGCGTTAGCCGCCTTGCTTCAGTTTCCGCAGCTGTGCTAACCCTCTTACACTGATTTCAACCGATACAAGGAGTTGTCATGAGCTCTCTCAACATTGCTGATCACGAGTGGCAGCGCGATGCGTTTACCGTTTCCACCGATCGCGCCCGGCTGGATTTTGACTGGATCCATCAACAGCTGACGGAAAAATCCTACTGGGCCAAAGATCAGTCGCGCGTTAAAACCGAGCGCGCCTTTGCCGGATCGCTGGCCTTTGGCGTCTATCACCAGCACCAGCAAATTGGCTTCGCGCGTTTAGTGACGGATTACACCCGTTTCGGCTGGCTGTGTGATGTGATGATTGATGAAAACTGGCGCGGTCATGGATTGGGAAGCTGGCTGGCGAGCTGCGTGCGGGCGCATCCGGAATTAGCGACCGTACATCGCTGGATGCTCTCGACCAATGATGCACATCTGCTGTATCAGCGCCTCGGCTGGCGCGTGGTGCAGGATGCAAACAAACTGATGGAATTTCCTCCCTCCTGACACTGGAGTTTCACATGGGTTACCGCGTTGGCGTCGATATTGGCGGATCGTTTACCGATTTCGCCGTGCTGGATGAACACACCAATCAGATACACACGTTGAAAGTGCTGTCGCGACCGGATCAACCCGGCAGCGAAATCCTCAGCGGATTAACCCAGCTGCAGCAGCGCGACGGCATTGATCCAAACCAGATTGACTACTTCACCCACGGCACCACCGTCGGCATTAATGCGGTGATTCAGCGACGCGGCGTGCGATTGGCGCTGTTCGCCACCGACGGCTTTTGCGACGTGCTGGAGCTGGCTCGACTCAAGATCCCGCACATCCACGATTTGTTCTCGCGCCGCCCGGCACCGTTGATTTCGCGCGATCGGGTGTTCGCCATCAAAGAGCGCACCGATCGCCACGGCAAGGTGTTAACAGACGTTGATCGGCAAAGCGTGCTCAATGCCATCAATGCCGCGCGCGCCGCCGGTTGTCAGGGCATTGTGGTGTCGCTGTTGCACAGCTATCGCAATCGCCATAATGAAGCGGCGGTGAAAGCCATTATTGATGAACACGCGCCCGAGCTGCTGACCTCCTGTTCCGCTGATATCTGGCCGATCATCCGCGAATACGAACGCACCATTACCGCCACCATCAACGCCTATGTGCAGCCGATGGTGATTAACTACCTCGAATCCTTTGAGCGCGCGCTGAAAACCATGGGCGTTCAACCGCCGCCGCGCATCACCAAATCCAACGGCGGCGTGATGGGCGTTGAGCAGGCGAAAAGCGAATGCGTGCAGATGGTGCTGTCCGGCACCGCATCGGGCGTGATTGGCGCTAGCTTCCTCGCCAGCGCCTGCGGCTTCGATAAAATCCTCAGCCTCGATATTGGCGGCACCAGCGCTGACGTGGCGGTGATCGTTGCGGGACAAGTGGCGCAGGGCAACGGCGAAACCATCGGTGATTTCCCGATCTACATTCCGTCGGTGGCGGTGACTTCAGTGGGTCAGGGCGGCGGTTCGCTGGCGTGGATCGACAATCAAGGCGTGCTGCAAATGGGGCCAGACAGCGCCGGATCGCTGCCGGGTCCGGTGTGTTTCCAGCGCGGCGGTACGCAGCCAACCGCCACCGATGCCTTTGCCGCCTGCGGCATGATTGGTCACGGCGATCTCGGCTACAACGCGGTGCAGGTGGATGTCGCCGCCGCACGCGCCGCATGGCAGCCGCTGGCCGATACGCTGGGCATCACGGTGGAAGAGACCGCCGAAACCGCCATCGAACTGGCGATCTCCAGCATGTACGGCGACACCAGCGGCTTGCTGTCGCGCTTTGGGCTCGATCCGCGCGAGTTCTGGTTCCTGGCCTTTGGCGGCGCGGGCCCGATGATGGGTTGCTTCCTGGCGCGCGAGCTGAATATGAAAGGGGTGATTGTGCCGCCGACGCCCGGCGTGCTGTCGGCGCTGGGCGGTTTGGTCGCCGATATCCGTAATGACTTTATTCGCACGCTGTACAGCGATCTCGATGCTTCGCTGGCGGATCGACTGGCAACCGAAGCCGAGGCATTAAGCCTGCGCGCGCGCAGTTGGCTCAGCGAACAGCACGGTGCGCACATGCCGTTCACGCTGCACTACAGCGCCGATATGCGTTATCGCGGGCAATCGTTTGAAATTGAAGTGGCGCTGGAGCCGCATTGGCTGGCGCAGGCCAATGTTGCAGCGCTGCATGATGCTTTTGACCGCCAGCATCAGCAGCTGTTTGGTCACGCTGATGCTGGCGCGCCGGTGCAGATCATCAATCTGCGTTTAGTGATCGCCTCGCCTACGCCGAAACCCACGCTGAATCAGCTCGCCGCCGCAGATGCGCCAGTTGTAGTGGCGCAGCAGGTTAGCGCGTGGATCGACGGTGCATCGCATCAGGTCGATGTGGTACGCCGCGCCACGCTGCGCGCCGGACATCAACTCACCGGTCCGGTGATTATCGCGCAGGACGATTGCACCACTTGCGTGCCACCAAAAATGAAAGTGGATGTGGATAGCTTTGGCAACCTGCTGATTACGCCACAGGAGGCGAATTAACATGGCGATTGACGGACGTAACCTACAAATTTTGGCGAACTACTGCGCGGCCGCCGCTGATGCCATGGCCTTCACCTTAATGCGCACCGCGCACTCCACTTTCGTCAAAGAGACGGAAGATTTTTCCTGCCAGATTGTCAGCCGCGACGGCCTGGCATTCGCCTCACCGCGCAGTTTCGGCGCGCCCTGGTACAGCGGCATCGATTACGGCCCGGTGTTGGCGCTGATCGATAGCTATCAGGACGGCGATATCTGCATTACCAATGACTCCTATGCAGGCAATGTAGCGACGCACTCACCGGATATCCATATCTGGAAGCCGGTGTTTCACGGCGGCGAGATTGTCTGCTTTGTGGTGGGACATATTCATAACACCGACGTTGGCGGCGCAGTGCCCGCTTCACTGTCGCGCTCGCTTACCGACATTGTGCAGGAAGGGATTCGTATTCCGCCGCTGAAAATCGTGCGTAACGGCGAGTTGAATGAAGAAGTGGCGCGCATTATGCGCCTTAACGTGCGCGCGCCGGAGCAAAACTGGGGCGACTTCAAAGCGCAGATCGCTTCGGTTAACGTCGGTGAACGCAAGATCCACGACATCATTGCGCGTTTTGGCATTGAAGATTTCCTGCAAGGCATCGCTGGCATTCTCGATTACGCCGAAGCGCAGGCGCGCAGCATTATCACCACCATTCCGGATGGCGAATATTTCTATGCCGATTTCGCCGATGAAGATGGCGAAGGCGGTTTCCCGTGCCGTGTGGCGATCACTTTGCGCGTCAGCGGCGACACGCTGGAACTGGATTACACCGGCAGCGATCCGCAGCTGGCTTCGTCGCTGAACATGCCGACCGGCGGACGCGAAAGGCATCCGCTGGCGCTGGTCGGCGTAACTTATGTGCTGGCGACACTGGATCGCAATCTGCTGCTCAACGCCGGCACCCTGCGACCGACCCGCGCCATTTTGCCGCCGGGCACGGTGATGAACTGCGAAGCCCCGGCGGCGGTCGGCATGCGCTCGCTGACCTGCGCGCTGTCACAAATTGCCACGCTTGGCGTGTTTTCGCAGGCGATCCCGGAACGCTTGCCGGCCAACTCGCCGGGCGGTAACTCGATCATGAACATCCGCACCACCGACAGCGCCAACCGCAGCGTGGTGGCCTCGCTCGGTCCGGTCGGCGGCGGCGCAGGCGGCACGCCGCGCCACGATGGTCCGGACGGATCGGGCGGCTTATCGGCGTTTCTGAAAAATACGCCGATTGAGATAAACGAAGCTGAAGTGCCGATCCATTTCCATCGCTACGGCTTAGCCGCCGACAGCGCCGGAGCCGGACGTTTTCGTGGCGGTTTAGCCACCGAGATGGCGTTTGAAGTTTTTGCGCCGAATACCACGGTGACGGCGCGCAACCGCAACCGTTCGGTGTTTGCGTCGGCGGGCGTGCTGGGCGGCGAATCCGGCGGGCTGTCGCACTTCCGCACGCTACGTAACGGTACGGCGATTGAACACGGCAACACTGATGTTATTCACTGCCAGCCGGGCGATATCGTCGAGGTGCGCGGACCCGGCGCGGGCGGTTACGGTTTGCCGCTGGAGCGCGATGTGCAGCAAGTGTTGGCGGATGTGCGCTGCGGGTTTGTTTCTGAGCGGGTGGCGCGCGACAGTTATGGCGTAGCGCTACGTGACGGTGAGGTTGATGCAGCCGCAACAGCGCGGCTGCGGATGGAAATGCCATCTGTTGCGGCACAGCATTTTGATCACGGCGCGGCGCGTACCGCGTTTGAAGCGGTATGGACGCCGGAACGCTATCGATTGCTGACGGCGTTTCTGGCAGCGGCACCGGTGAGCTGGCGTCACTTCCTTAAGCAGCAGGTGTTTAACGCCGTAGCCGCCGAGCGCGATACGCCGCCGCTGGACGTGCAGATGCAGACGATCTTCGACCAGTTAAAACAGCGTTATCCGGCGATGACAAATATTCGTGGTTAATAGGTATTGAACCTAACATTCGCACAATCCGTAGCGGCGCAATTCATTGCGCAACGCCGGGATGGGCACCGTGCCGCCATTAACACGCGCGATAAATCGCGCCGCTACAAATCTGTGCGGTTGGTGGGTATTGAACCTAACATTCGCACAGTCCGTAGCGGCGCAATTTATTGCGCAATGCCGGGATGGGCACTGTGCAGCCATTTACATGCGCGATAAATCGCACCACTACGGTAAGGTGCGTTTAGCCTGCTGAGTAATAACTATCTAACTCCCAGCGTAATGGATTTTGCTCAATATATTGTCTGGCAAAATATAACTCCCGCTCATCACGAATAATGCGTTCATAAAAGTTTCGTTGCCAAAGTGATTGCTGACAGATGCGGCTAACGCCAGCTTTGTATAACGCCATTATTTTTGCCAACGTAAATACGGTTTCATCGGTTAACCAGATAATTCCATGCAAGTGATTAGGCATCAGGACAAACGCATCTAACTTAACACCAGGTATTCGTGACGAGATGGCAAACCATTCCTGTTTTGCAGTAAGGCCAATGGACGAAGGGATCAAAATTGAGTTTTCAATATAGCCAAAAAGTGGTGCGCGTAAGTGAGTAACTATTGTAATGAAGTAAGCACCTTGTGAAGTGTAGTCATAATAAGGTAAACGAGTGTTTTTACGTCTTTTCATTAGCGTCTCCTTTTTTCAGGAGAGTCTTTTATAAAAAACGGCTTGTCTGTTTTAGCGTTTATTCTGTTGAGCTGGATTCCAAATAATTTTCAAAAGAAGAAAAGAACGCGATAAATCGCGCCGCTACAAATCCGTGCGGTTTGTGTGTGCTGAACCCAACATACGCACAATTCGTAGCGGCGCAATTTATTGCGTTGTGTTGACCTTTTAAAATCAACTGAACGCGATAAATCGCGCCGCTACAACCCTCTGCGATTTGAATATACGAAACACAAATTCGCTACTCTTCACATCATCTTCTCAATCTCACTAAACGGCACCGCGTGGCTAAACAAATACCCTTGCAGCTGATTGCAGCCTGCATCGGCCAGCGCGTTTTTCTGGCCTTCGGTTTCTACACCTTCGGCGGTCACCGTTAAACCCATCGCGTGACCCAGCCGCACCACCGATTCCACAATCGCGGTGGAGTTTTGCGCCACGCCCAGCGACTGGGTAAACGAACGGTCGATTTTGATTTTATCCACCGGGAAGGTGCTGAGGTAGTTAAGGCTCGAATAGCCGGTACCAAAATCATCCAGCGCAATGCGGAAACCGGCTTCGCGCAGCGCGATGATGCTGTTGCGCGCCTCGTGTTCATCCTCAATCAGCACGCCTTCGGTGATCTCCAGCTCCATGCGCTGCGGATCGGCGCCTTCTTCCTGCACGATATGGATGATGCGCTCGACAAAATTCACCGCGCGGAACTGCACTGGCGAGACGTTCACCGCCACCACAATATCCGGCAGCTTCAGCGCGGTTTTGCAGGCTTCGCGCAGCACCCATTCGCCCAGCGGAATGATCATGCCGGTCTCTTCGGCGATGGCGATAAAATCACCCGGCGAAACGTCGCCGCGCATGGCGTGATGCCAGCGCAGCAGCGCTTCCAATCCCACCACTTGCTGGCCGCTGATATCCATTAATGGCTGATACCACACCGCTAATCCTTCAAACTTCACCAGCGCCTGACGCAAATCTGATGCCATCTGCTGGCGGGTGCGCAGCGATTCATCCATCACTTTCTCGAACTGGCGATACTGGCCGCGCCCGTGATTCTTGGCGTCGTAAAGCGCGATATCCGCTTTGCGCATCAGCTCCATCCGGTCGATGCCATCCTTCGGTGCCAGCGCCAGACCCACGCTGACGCCGACCCACAGCTCGCTGCCGACCAGCTGATACGGCTCGCTGAGGCGGCTAATAATGCGTTTCGCCAGCGATTGCACCTGACCAATATTATCGACATCCGGCATCACGATAATAAACTCGTCGCCGCCAATGCGGCCAACCGTGTCGCTGGCCCGCACAATGTCATTGAGACGGCGCGCCACTTCCATGATCAACTCATCACCGGCGTGGTGACCGTAGGTATCGTTGATGTTTTTAAAGCGATCGAGATCCAGCAGCAGCAACGCCACGCGCTGATCGTGGCGTCCGGCCACCGCCAGCGCCTGGGTTAAGCGATCTTCCACCAGTGAACGATTCGGCAAACCGGTGAGGACATCATGGAAAGCCAGGTGCTGCGCCTGCGCTTCGCTGGCACCCAGTTTCAGCAGCGACTGCGAAAGCTTAAGTGACGAGGTCCAGATGCGGCGCACCATCACCAAACACAGCACGGTAATCAGGATCACCGACAGCAAGGTGGAAGGGCCGATGGTGCGCATCATCTGCGCGCCGGGCTTATCGGGATTCCAGCTGAGATAGCCGACCGGTTCACCCTGTTGTGAATTCAGCAGATAACGCGCTTTGGTTTTCCCCGCTGGCTCGCTGTCGCTGAAATTCAACTGGCGCAGCTGGCTGCGATCGGCGAGGTTGCGCAGATAGCCATCATCGAGAAACTTAATGCTCACCAGACGATAGCGCCCGGCCTGTTTGGTGCTGCTGATATCGCCCACCGCCAGCGCGGCGGCGCGTTGGCCGATACGTACGAAATCGGCGTGATCGGTGGGGCCCGCCACCACATCGCTGTTTTGCACCAGCGGACTTTTCAGCATGTCCTGTAGATAAGGACCGATGCGTTTGTCCGGCACCGGCTGGCCGTTGCGCCACACGTTGATCAGCTGGTTGTCGCGGTCCAGCAGCACCACCAGCTGGTGATCAAACATGTCATACAGCCAGCCGCCAACATTTTGCGTCAGCCAGCTTTGATCGGGATGCGGCGACGCCAGCTGATCGGCCAGCGGTGACCAGCGCGTCAGGCTGCGCAGCTGGCGCAAATGTTCCGTCAGGCTCTGGGTAAAGGATGCCTCGATCATGCGCTGTTGCTGATCGCGCGCTTCGTTATTGCTTAACGATGTCCCCCAGAACAGACCCACGCCCGCGCCGACAAAGGTAAGCAGCAAAATTGCCATCAGCGGCAAAATAACTTCACGAACAAAGTTGCGGCGAAAACCATCCGATAGTTTTATTGCGTTAATCATTTTAAGGTTGGCCTGACAAGAAGGATTCATCTTTTAACTTAGCAGAACATGCCCAAGCTGTACTGCGTAAGGGTGGTGAAAGCGTGATGTAAATAAGCGGTAAATTTTTGAACACTGTCACAAACAGAACAGTTAAAAATAATTTATTAAATCCGCTGCCGTTTCGCTGCGATTCTGCTGCCCTAAAGCAAATTCATCCGCCCGTCATTGAGCCGTCACGGCGCTGTCATCTGACATGCGCAATGTAATCGCCATCCCGCAGCAAGCCCGCTGCGTTCCTCAACCAATGCGAATGAGGTATTGAGCGTGATGGAGATATCCAGACATCCGACCACTGTTTATCAGGCCGTTGCCGCCCAACTGGAGCAGGCGCTGCAGGAGCGTTATCGCTGCGGCGACTATCTGCCTTCTGAACAGCAGCTGGCCGATCACTACGAAGTTAATCGTCACACCTTGCGGCGCGCGGTTGATGAGCTGGTCAACAAAGGCCTGCTGCAACGGCGTCACGGCGTGGGCATTTTGGTGCTGATGCGTCCTTACGATTATCCGCTGCATGCGCAGGCTCGCTTCAGTCAGAACCTGATGGAGCAGGGCAGTCATCCCACCAGCGAGCGTCTGCTGGCGGTGCTGCGTCCGGCAAGCAGCGATGTGGCGAGCGCGCTGGGCGTGAATGAAGGCGACAACGTTATCCATTTGCGCACGCTGCGCCGCGTCAATGGCGTGGCGGTGTGCGTCATCAACCACTTCCTGGCGGAACTCAGCTGGTGGCCAGCGCTGCAACAGTTTCACAGCGGTTCGCTGCACGACTTTATGCAGCAGCAGCTCGGCCTGAGCCTGACGCGCAGCCAAACCCGCATCAGCACCCGTCGCGCGCAGGCCAAAGAGTGCAAGCAGCTGGAGATTGCGCTGCAGTCGCCGCTGCTGTGCGTGCGCACCCTGAATAAACATAGCGACGGTCAGGTAGCGGAATACTCCGTCAGCCTGACGCGTGGCGACATGATTGAACTGACTCTGGAGCACGAATGACACAGCAAACAGCCCGCCAGCACTGGCTCTCGGTGCTGGCGCACAGTGAAGCCAGCCAGCTTGAGGCGCACTGGCAGCCGTTACGTATCAACGCTGATTTTGAACGCATCCGTCCGGCGGAAACCGGTTTAACCCGCCTGCAGGCGCGCATGGGCGGCAGCGGCAAGCGCTTCGTGATGGGCGATGCCACGGTGACGCGCGCGGTAGTGAAACTGCATGACGGCACGCTCGGCTTTAGCTACGTGCTGGGGCGCGACAAATCGCACGCCGAACGCTGCGCGCTGATTGATGCGCTGCTGCAACAGCCGGAAACCCAGGCGCTGTTACAGGAAAAATTGATTGCCCCGCTGGCGGCCCTGCGTGAAGAGCAGCGTCAGCTGCGCGCGCGTGAAATCGCCAGCTCCAAAGTGGATTTCTTTACGCTGGTTCGCGGAGATAACTGATGACTTTACTGGCAAGTTTTAACCATCCGGTTGCCGATGCCCAACGTGCTTTTCGCCGCATCCTCAAAGCGATGAGCGAGCCGGGCGTGATGGTGTCGCTGCCGCTGCAACAGGGCTGGGGCGATCTGTCGCCGGCGGCTACAGCGGTGCTGCTGACGCTGGTCGATCAGGAGAGCGCGCTGTGGCTGGATGGCCGCATTGATAATGACGTGGTGCGCAGCAATCTGCGTTTCCACACCGGCGTGCCGATTGTCGATGAGCGCGATGCACCTTTTGCGCTGACGCACGCGGCGGCCAATCCTGATCCGGCGCTGTTCGCTTCTGGCGACAACATGTCGCCGGAAAAAAGCACCACGCTGATTGTGGAAGTACCGTCACTGAGCGGCGGTTTAACGCTGCGCCTGTCGGGTCCCGGCTTACGTGAGCCGCGCGCCATTGCGCCGCAGCTGCCGGAAGCGATTCTGCATTATTTGCGCGAGCGTCCGCATCCGTTCCCACAGGGCGTGGATCTGATTTTCACCTGCGGTGAAGCGATGATGGCGCTGCCACGCACCACCGACGTGGAGGTGTGCTGATGTACGTTGCGGTCAAAGGGGGCGAAAAGGCGATAGCCAGCGCCCATGAGCTGCAGGCCGATCTGCGCCGTGGCGATCGCGAGGTCGCCGAATTGGGCTGCGATCAGGTCGCGCAACAGTTGGGTTTAGCGGTCGATCGCGTGATGACCGAAGGCGGCATCTACGATCCGCAACTGGCGGCGTTAGCGATCAAACAGGCGAGCGGCGATCTGGTGGAAGCGATCTTCCTGCTGCGCGCCTATCGCACCACGCTGCCGCGCCTCGCCGATAGCCTGGCGCTGGCAACAGATGAAATGCGCATCGAGCGCCGTATCTCAGCGGTTTACAAAGATTTGCCGGGCGGCCAGGTGCTCGGTCCAACCTACGATTACAGCCACCGTCTGCTCGATTTCACGCTGCTGGCGAATGGCGAAACGCCCGCCGCACCGCGTGACGATCAGGCGCTGCCACAACGTTGTCCGCACGTGTTCAGCATGATGACGGCAGAAGGATTGGCGGCACGCGAAGAGGATGACGGCAGCGAGCCGTGCGACATCACCCGCGAACCGCCAGGCTATCCGGCCACGCGCGCCGCACGGCTGCAACAGCTGGTGCGCGGCGACGAAGGTTTTCTGCTGGCGCTGAGCTACTCGACGCAGCGCGGCTACGGCCGCAACCATCCGTTCGCCGGCGAAATCCGTACCGGCTATCTCAGCGTCGCCATCTGCCCGGAAGAGCTGGGCTTTGAGATTGAGATTGGCGAAATCCTGCTGACCGAATGCGAGATGGTGAACGGCTTCACCACCGAAACCGATCTCGCGCCGCACTTTACGCGCGGTTACGGCCTGGTGTTTGGTCGCTGCGAGCGTAAAGCGATGGCGATGGCGCTGGTGGATCGCGCGCTGCAGGCGCCGGAGTACAACGAACGCATCGCTGGCCCGGCGCAGGATGAAGAGTTTGTCTTGTCGCATGCCGACAACGTGGAAGCGGCGGGCTTTGTCTCGCATCTGAAACTGCCGCACTACGTCGATTTCCAGGCGGAGCTTGAGCTGCTGAAACGGCTGCGCCAACAGCATCAGGAGCAGAACCATGAGTGAGTTAACCGGCTACAACAACGGTTATCTGGACGAACAGACCAAACGCACCATCCGCCGCGCGATTCTTAAAGCGGTGGCGATTCCCGGTTATCAGGTGCCGTTTGCCGGACGCGAAATGCCGATGCCGTACGGCTGGGGCACCGGCGGCATTCAGATCACCGCCAGCATTATTGGCGATGCCGATGTGCTGAAAGTCATCGATCAGGGCGCGGATGACACCACCAACGCGGTGTCGATTCGTCGCTTCTTCCAGCGTGTCAGCGGCGCGGCCACCACCGAACGCACTATTGACGCCACGCTGATCCAGACGCGTCACCGCATTCCGGAAACGCCGCTCGAGGAAGATCAGATTTTGATTTTCCAGGTGCCGATCCCCGAGCCGCTGCGCTTTATCGAGCCGCGCGAGACCGAAACCCGCACCATGCACGCGCTGGAGGAGTACGGCATCATGCAGGTGAAACTGTATGAAGATATCGCCCGCTACGGCCATATCGCCACCACCTATGCCTATCCGGTGAAGGTCAACGATCGCTACGTGATGGATCCGTCGCCGATCCCTAAATTCGACAACCCCAAGATGCACATGATGCCGGCGCTGCAGCTGTTTGGTGCCGGGCGTGAGAAACGCATCTATGCGCTGCCGCCGTACACCAAAGTGGAAAGCCTCGACTTCGACGATCACCCGTTCAGCGTGCAGCAGTGGGAAGAACCCTGCGCGCTGTGCGGTTCGCGCCACAGCTACCTCGACGAGGTGGTGATGGATGACGCCGGTACGCGCATGTTTGTTTGCTCCGATACCGATTTTTGCCACCAGCAGCAGGAACAACAGCATGCACAGTGAACAGCCGCTGCTTGCGGTCAACAATCTCACCCATCTTTACGCGCCCGGCAAAGGGTTTGAAGAGGTGAGTTTTGAGCTCTATCCCGGCGAAGTGTTAGGCATTGTCGGCGAATCCGGATCGGGTAAAACCACGCTGTTGCGCAGCCTGTCGGCACGCTTAGCGCCGCAGCAGGGCAACATTCTTTATCGCGCGCAGAATCTCTATCAGCTGAGCGAGAGCGATCGCCGCCGCTTGCTGCGCACCGAATGGGGCGTGGTGCATCAGCATCCGCTCGACGGTTTGCGTCCGCAGGTGACGGCGGGCGGCAACATCGGCGAGCGGCTGATGGCGGTGGGCCATCGTCATTACGGCGATATCCGCGAGGAGGCGATGCGCTGGTTGCAGGATGTCGAAATCCCGGCCAACCGCATCGACGATTTGCCCACCACCTTTTCGGGCGGTATGCAGCAGCGTTTACAGATTGCGCGCAACCTGGTGACGCAGCCGACGCTGGTGTTTATGGATGAGCCGACCGGCGGTTTGGATGTGTCGGTGCAGGCGCGCCTGCTGGATTTGCTGCGCACGCTGGTGCGCGAGCTGAATCTGGCGGTGGTGATTGTGACGCACGATCTCGGCGTGGCACGTTTGCTGGCGCATCGCCTGTTGGTGATGAAGCAGGGCCGCGTGGTGGAAAGCGGGCTGACCGACCGGGTGCTGGACGATCCGCATCATCCGTATACGCAGTTGTTGGTTTCATCGGTTTTGGCGTAGGGCAACGTCAAAACAACGCGATGAATCGCGCCGCTACGAACCGTGCGGTTTGTGGGCACGCAATCTGATGCCCGCACATACCGTAGCGGCGCAATTTATTGCGCAATGCCGAGAGCCGTGCGAGGTGTGAATGTGGTGAGAAATAACAAATATCAGGAAATAAACATGCAACCTTTATTGCGCGTAGAGCATCTGAGCAAAACCTTTGTGCTGCACAACCAAAGCAGCGCCGCGCTGCCGGTGTTGCAGGACGCCAATCTTGAGGTCAACGGCGGTGAATGTGTGGTGCTGCACGGCCGTTCCGGCAGCGGAAAATCCACCTTACTGCGTGCGCTGTACGGCAACTATCAGGCCAACAGCGGCCATATCTGGCTGCAACATCAGGGTGAATGGATCGACATGGCCAGTGCACCGGCGCGCCAGATTCTGGCGATTCGCTGTCACACCATCGGCTGGGTCAGCCAGTTTTTGCGCGTGATTCCGCGCGTGCCGACGCTGGAAATCGTCATGCAACCGCTGCTGGAACGCGGCGTTGAACGCGCCTTCTGCGAGAAGCGCGCCAAAGAGCTACTGACGCGCCTCAACGTACCCGAGCGTTTATGGTCGCTGGCACCGTCCACCTTCTCCGGTGGCGAACAGCAGCGCGTCAATATCGCGCGCGGTTTTATCGCCGACTATCCGGTGCTGTTGCTGGATGAACCCACCGCCTCGCTCGACAGCGCCAACAGCGCCGCGGTGGTGGAATTGATTGAACAGGCGCGCACGCGGGGTGCCGCCATTGTCGGTATTTTCCATGACGAAGCGGTGCGCAACCGCGTGGCCGATCGCCTGCACGTCATGCAGCCCGTGAACACAGGAGCAGAAGCATGATCGTCAATAACGTCCAACTGGTGCTGGAAAACGAAGTGGTCAGTGGCTCGCTGGAAATCCGCGACGGCCGCATCGCCAGTTTTAGCGACAGCGCCAGCCAGTTACCGGGCGCGCTGGATGGCGAAAACGCCTTTCTGCTGCCGGGGTTGGTGGAGCTGCATACCGACAATCTCGACAAGTTCTTCACGCCGCGCCCGAAAGTGGATTGGCCGGCACATTCGGCGATGAGCAGCCACGATGCGCTGATGGTCGCCAGCGGCATCACCACGGTGCTGGATGCAATTGGCGTCGGTGACGTGCGCGACGGCGGACATCGCATCGAAAACCTCACTAAGATGATCGACGCGATTCAGGACAGCAATCGCAAAGGCATTAACCGCGCCGATCACCATTTGCATCTGCGCTGCGAGCTGCCGCATCACACCACGCTGCCGCTATTTGAAAAGCTGATGAGCACGCCGGAGTTGTCATTGGTGTCGCTAATGGATCACTCGCCGGGCCAGCGCCAGTACACCTCGCTGGCGATGTATCGCACCTATTTCCAGGGCAAATATCACCTCAGCGATGGGCAGATGGATCAGTTTGAGCGTGAACAGTTGGCGCTGGCGGCTGAGTTTTCAACGCCAAATCGCAACGCCATCGCTGGCCTATGCCGTTCACGCGGTATTCCCATCGCCAGCCACGATGACGCCACGGCGGCGCACGTCGCCGAATCCCATGATGTTGGCAGCGCCATCGCCGAATTCCCCACCACGCTGGAGGCGGCTCGCGCATCACGTGACTGCGGCATGCAGGTGCTGATGGGCGCGCCCAACATCGTGCGCGGTGGCTCGCACTCCGGCAACGTGGCGGCGGCGGAACTCGCCAGCCACGGCCTGCTGGATATTCTCTCCTCCGACTATTATCCCGCCAGCTTGCTCGATGCGGTGTTCCGGCTGGTGGCCGATGAGCGCAACACGCTGACGCTGCCGCAGGCGGCTGCGCTGGTGACCAGTAATCCGGCGCGGGCGATTGGTCTGCACGATCGCGGACGCATCGCCGAAGGGCTGCGTGCCGATCTGGTGCTGGCGCATACCGAACATGGTCATTCGCACATTCGTCACGTCTGGTCGCAAGGCAAGCTGGTGTTCTGATGGCGCGCCTGATCTGGCTTACCGGGCCTTCGGGCTCGGGAAAAGACAGCCTGCTGAACGCGCTGCGCGAAGCGCCGCCGGAGAATCTGCTGATCGCCCATCGCTACATTACGCGCGCCGCCGATGCGGGCGGCGAGAACCATGTGGCGCTGAGCGAGGCGGAGTTCCGACGGCGTGAGGCGCTGGGTTTGTTCGCCGTCAGCTGGCAGGCGCACGGCATGTACTACGGGCTGGGCGAGGAGATCGATCTGTGGCTGGCGCGCGGGCTGAACGTGCTGGTTAACGGTTCACGTCTGCATCTGCCGATTGTTCAGCAGCATTACGGCACGCAGCTGCTGCCGCTGGTGTTGCAGGTTTCTCCGGCGGTGCTGGAGACGCGATTGCGGCAGCGCGGGCGCGAAGATGAGGCGGGCATCGCCAAACGGCTGGCGCGCGCCGCCGAACCGCTGCCCGCGTATTGTTACGCGTTGAATAATGATGGCGCGTTGAGCAGTACGCTTGAAGAGCTGCGACGTTTGCTGGGTGCGCGATAAATCGCGCCGCTACGGATACGTGCGTTTTGTGTGTCCCGTTCTCACCATTCGTAGCGGCGCAATTTATTGCGCAATGTTCGGAGTGTACGTTTTGTATGTGCCATTCGCACCATTCGTAGCGGCGCAATTTATTGCGCAATGTCCGGATGGGCAGGGTGTTGAAATATGAGTCGTGGCATCAGAACACGCTGTCACCGTTTAATCATTTTACTGTCATCAAGCTTTCATCCGTTTTGCCCGTAATAGCGTGCAATCAACACCTCAGAAGAGATGGAGTGCAACATGGCACAGGCATTACTGAAAACCGTCGTCGACAATCCATTCCCGCCGATTATCGGGCAGGGCAACAAGGTGCTGTCGGTGCAGGGATTGTGCAAAGCGTACGGCGCCAACCAGGTGCTGGATAACGTCAGCTTCGATCTGCATGCGGGCGAGCTGGTAGCGGTGATTGGCCGCTCAGGCGCAGGCAAATCGACACTGTTACACATGCTCAACGGCACCATCAGCGCTTCGCAGGGCGCGATCCTCAGCAATCGCCACGGCGAAGTGGATCGCGATGTGGTGACGCTAAATAGCCGCCAGATGCGCGAGTGGCGCAGCGAATGCGGCATGATTTTCCAGGACTTCTGTCTGGTGCCGCGCCTCGACGTACTGACCAACGTGCTGCTCGGGCGTTTAAGCCAGACCTCGACATTGAAATCCTTCTTCAAAGTCTTCTCCGAAACCGACCGCGCCCGCGCTATCGAACTGCTGCAGTGGATGAACATGCTGCCGCAGGCGCTGCAGCGTGCGGAAAACCTCTCCGGCGGCCAGATGCAGCGCGTGGCGATTTGCCGGGCGCTGATGCAGAACCCGCGCATCCTGCTGGCGGACGAACCGGTGGCGTCACTCGATCCGAAAAACACCAAGCGCATCATGGACGTGCTGCGCCAGGTGAGCGAGCAGGGCATCAGCGTGATGGTGAACCTGCACTCGATTGAATTGGTAAAAAGCTACTGCAGCCGCGTCATCGGTATTCAGCGCGGCAAAGTGCTGTTTGATGGACATCCTTCCCAGTTGACCGACGGCCTGATGCATGAGCTGTACGGCGACGAAATTAACCAGCTCCACTAACTCCCACGGCAAGAGAAAACCTAAGAATGAAACTGACTTCTTTAGCTTTACTGACTATTGCGATGGCATTTGGCGCAAACGCAGCGGATGCACCAAAAGAGTTGAACCTCGGGATTCTTGGCGGCCAGAACGCCACGCAGCAGATTGGTGATAACCAATGCGTGAAAGATTTCTTCGATAAAGAGCTGCAGGTGGATACCAAACTGCGCAACTCGTCTGACTATTCAGGCGTGATTCAGGGCTTGCTGGGTAACAAAATCGACCTGGTGCTGAGCATGTCGCCAGCCTCTTTTGCCTCGGTTTACCTGCAGAACCCGAAAGCGGTGGATGTGGTGGGCATCGTGGTGGACGACAAAGACGGTTCGCAGGGTTATCACTCGGTGGTGATCGTTAAAGCCGACAGCCCGTACAAAAAGCTGGAAGACCTGAAAGGCAAATCGTTTGGCATGGCCGATCCGGATTCCACTTCCGGGTTCCTGATGCCGAACCAGGCGTTCAAGAAAGAGTTTGGCGGCACGGTTGACGATAAGTACAACAACACCTTCTCCAGCGTCACCTTCTCCGGCGGCCACGAGCAGGACATCCTCGGCGTGCTGAACGGCCAGTTCGAAGGCGCGGTGACCTGGACGTCGCTGATTGGCGACCGCGAAACCGGTTATACCTCCGGTGCCTTTGGTCGTTTGATTCGTATGGATCATCCGGACCTGATGAAGCAAATCCGCATCATCTGGCAGTCGCCGCTGATCCCGAACGGCCCGATTCTGGTCAGCAACAATCTGCCCGCTGACTTCAAAGCGAAAGTGGTGGCAACCATCAAGAAACTGGATAAAGAAGATCACGGCTGCTTTGTTAAAGCGGTTGGTGGCACCCAGCACATCGGCCCGGCTACCGTGGCGGATTACCAGAATATCATCGATATGAAGCGTGATTTGATGAAGGGTACGCGCGGTTAATTTTGGTGGGGTGCTTGCTGTCCCCCTCCTCGATCCGTGCTCGCTGTCCCCCTCCTCGGTCCTCCCCCACAAGTGTGGGAGGAAGATGGTGCAAAATGCAACGCTGAAGTCGCATGTGGCAGCATCTCCTTCCCCCACTTGTGGGGGAAGGCCGGGATGGGGGACAGCGAGCACCCTCCAGCACGCACCCTCCAGCATACATCCTCCCAACCAACAGGAATCCCCCCTTGACCGATTTCGAACACTACTACCAACGCATCCGCCGCCAGCAAAAGCGCGACTCGCTGCTGTGGTCGCTGCTGTTGCTGGCGCTCTATCTGGCCGCGGGCAAGATGGCGGAATTTAACCTGCTTACCGTCTGGCAGTCGCTGCCACACTTTTTCGACTACATCGGCGAAACTTTGCCGGTGCTGCATCTCTCGCTGCTGTTTGCCGATGGCAAAACCGAAGGTTCGCTGGCCTATTGGGGCTATCGTTTGCACTTCCAGCTGCCGCTGATTTGGGAAACCTTACAGCTGGCGCTGTCGTCCACCATCGTGGCGGTGGCCGTGGCGGGCGTGCTGGCGTTCTTCGCCGCCGACAACACCCAAACGCCGCGCAGCCTGCGTATGGCGATCCGCGCGTTTGTCGCCTTTCTGCGCACCATGCCCGAACTGGCGTGGGCGGTGATGTTCGTGATGGCGTTCGGTATCGGAGCCATTCCCGGCTTCCTCGCGCTGGCGCTGCACACCGTCGGCAGCCTGACCAAACTGTTTTACGAAGCGATTGAGAGCGCCTCGGATAAACCGGTGCGCGGCCTCGCGGCGTGCGGTGCCAGCAAACTGCAGCGCATGCGCTTTGCCTTCTGGCCGCAGGTTAAACCGACGTTTCTTTCCTACAGCTTTATGCGTCTGGAGATCAACTTCCGTTCCTCCACCATCCTCGGATTGGTGGGCGCGGGCGGTATCGGGCAAGAGCTGATGACCAATATCAAACTCGATCGATACGATCAGGTCAGCATCACGCTGTTGCTGATCATTGTGGTGGTGTCGCTGCTGGACACGCTGTCCGGCTGGCTGCGTCGCCGCGTAGTGGAAGGAGACGCAGCATGATCGCTTTAGCGCCGGATGTCGCCAAACTCAAGCAGGAGCATGCCGCCCTGTTTGCCGCGCAGCACCGCTATCTGCGCCGCGTCGCGCTGGTGGCGCTGGCCATCGCGCTCTATTACCTGTTCTTTTTCGAGTTTTTTGGCATTGAGTGGAGCCGTTTTCTCATCGGCTGCCAGCAGCTCAGCCGCTATTTCCTGCGCATGTTTGTCTGGCAGGATTTCCTCAACTGGCCGTTTGGTTATTACTTCACGCAGGTCGGTATTACGCTGGCGATTGTGTTTTCCGGCACGCTGACCGCTTCACTGATCGCCTTGCCGGTCTCGTTCCTGGCGGCGCGCAACGTAATGCACGATCCGCTGACGCGTCCGATTTCGCTGGTCGTGCGTCGCGTACTGGATGTGCTGCGCGGTATCGATATGGCGATTTGGGGGCTGATCTTCGTGCGCGCCGTCGGCATGGGGCCGCTGGCTGGCGTGCTGGCGATAGTGATGCAGGATGTCGGCCTGCTCGGCAAACTCTATGCTGAAGGGCACGAAGCGGTGGAGCGTTCACCGAGTCGCGGCCTCAGCGCGGTCGGCGCGAACAGCCTGCAAAAACATCGCTACGGCATTTTCACCCAATCGTTCCCGACCTTCCTCGCGCTCAGCCTGTATCAGATTGAGTCCAACACCCGTTCAGCGGCGGTGCTGGGATTCGTTGGTGCAGGTGGCGTCGGCCTGGTGTATGCCGAGAATATGCGTCTGTGGAACTGGGATGTGGTGATGTTCCTGACCCTGATTCTGGTGGCGGTGGTGATGATCATGGATGTTGTCTCCAGCAAGCTGCGTAAACGTTACATCACGGGGAAAGGGGTGCCGTTGTGGCAGCCTGCCGCGCGCGACTAAGCCGTTCACTGCGCTGCCACGCGCGCTCCAGCGCCTGCACCAGCTGCGCCTGATGCCAGGGTTTCGCCAGCCGCTCACACAGCGGCAACGTTACCTGTGTCTGGCGCAGATCCTGACCGCTGATCAACACCGTCGCCAGATGCGGCCACTGCGCCTGCGCCTGGCGAATCACATCCGCGCCGTTAATGCCGCCCGGCAGCATCAAATCACTGATTAACAGATCGATATCCGGCGTCTGGCGCAGCAGCGTCAGCGCGCTTTCGCCGTCGCCACACTCCAGCGTCAGATAACCAAGCTGATGCAGATGTTCGCACAGCGTTTGCCGCACCGTCGGTTCATCATCAAGCACCAACACCAGCCGATCGTTGCTGGCCTGCGGCACCAGCGGCGGCGGCACGCTGAGCGGTTGCGCCGCTTCGGGCGCGCGCGGCAATAACAGCCGCACGGTGGTGCCTTGTCCCGGCGCGGTTTCCAGCTCAATCTGGCCGCCGGATTGCCGCACAAAGCCATACACCATCGATAAGCCCAAACCGCTGCCGCTGCCGATGGCTTTGGTGGTGAAGAACGGCTCGAACACCTGTTCGCGCACCTCGGCCGACATGCCGCAGCCGTGATCGATCACTTCAATAGTGACGCGATCGCGCTTGCCGTCGGCTTCCTGTTTGCGCTGATTCCAGATACGCAGGCGGATTTCGCCGCTTTGCTGCGCCATCGCATCGCGCGCGTTGACCACCAGATTGATCAGCGCGTTCTCCAGCTGTCCGGCATCGATCCACGCTGGCCAGCCGGGACGCTGCGCATCGATCACCAGTTGCTGGCCGGGCAGCAGCGCGTGCTGCAGCAGCGAATGCAGATTATCCACCAGCTCCACCACCGACACCGCGCGCGGGTAGAGCGCCTGCTTGCGTGAGAAGGCCAGCAAGCGCTGCGTCAGCTGCGCCGCGCGGTCGGCGGCCTGACGCGCGCGCTCGATGCGGCTGGCGAGCGTGCCGGGCGGCAGCTGATCGACGGTTAACGCCAGGCTGCCGATGATCACCGCCAGCAGATTATTGAAGTCGTGCGCCAGTCCGCCGGTCAGCTGTCCCACCGCTTTCATCTTCTGGCTGTGCAGCAGCGCTTCCTCCAGCGCTTTGCGCGTGGTGCGTTCCAGCACGGTATTCACCATGCCGCGCCGCGGCACCGGGCTGAAGCGCAGCTCCAGCGTGCGTCCATCCGCCAGCCGCACTTCCTGCGCATCAGCTAATCCGTTGAGCTCGACATCGACACGTTTTAATAGCTGCTGATAGTGCAAACCGCGATGCAGTTCGCGCGGCGCGATGCCGAGCAGCTCGGCATATTGCGCATTCCACACCACCAGCTGACCGCTGTTATCGAACAGCGCAAAGCCGTCGCGCATGGCGAGAAAGGTCGATTCCAGCTGGTTGCTTTTCTCTTTCAGCAGGCGCGAAGTGTGCGCCAGCGAGGCGGTATTGCGGGCAAACACGTTGAAGGCGCGCGCCAGATCGCCCAGCTCATCGCGCCGCGCCAGACCCGGCACGTTAACGCTCTTTTCACCCTGCGCCAGCCGTGTCATGGCATGGGCGATGGCGGTCAGACTCGAACCGAGATTACGGTAGATGTAGTAACCGGCGTAACCGGTGATCAGCAGCGCCAGCAGCATAAACAGGCCGATAAAGCCGATGATCGAATCCAGCTCTTCATGCGTCACCGCGCTGCGTGCGTCACTCTGCTGCGCTACCAGTTGCACATAATGGGTGATGTCGTCGTTGAGCATCGCCACCAGCGCTTTGATGCGATAGGTGGCGTAGGCGATGGCGATATCACTCTGCTCCAGCTGCTGCGCCACCGGCTGCAAATCAGTGCTGGTGGCGATCAGCCGCTGCACCTGGGTATTCAGCACGCCGTTAAGCCTTAACGCTTGCCACTGGCGCAGCACCGATTGCAGTTGCTGCACTGCGGCCTGCGGCGCGCTGGATTGAATCGCCACGCTGAATAAGCTGTGCGTTTGCTGGCGCAGCGCGGCAGAAGGGGAATCGGTGTGTGTCAGCAGGTCAATGCGATTGAGTAACAGCTGTGATTGCCACAAACCGCTCAGCATCACGTTGCGCTGCAGATGGCGCTGATGACCGGCGCGCAGCAACTGATTGATGGTCTGTTCCAGCATCTGGCTGCGCTCGCGAATGCGCGTCAGCAGCTGCGGCTGCTGCGCCGCCAGCGGCGCATTCGCCAGCAAGCTCAGCGACCGTTGCAGCTCCTGCTGCGTTTGCTGCAGGCGCGCCGATTCGCTCTGATACTCCAGCGCGCCGACCACCTGCGATAAACGCACCGCGGCGATCGCCACATTGGCGGTATCGCGCGCCAGCGCCAGGCTGCCGTTCATATCGGCCAGCGTTTGTGCCTGCGCCTGTTCCTGAATGTGACCTGCGTGGCGAAATCCAAAAATCGCGACCAGGCTCACCGCCAGCGTCACTGACATCACCAGCAGATTAAACAGCAGCAGGCGACTGCGTGCGCCCGCGTGCCAGTGCAGACTGTGACTCATGGCTGCCACTCCTTACCGCTCAACTGCTGGCGAGTATAGAAGCGCGATCGGGGCGAAATATGACAAATGTGAATGGCCGCTGACATTTTCCATTTATCTAAGGAGGCTTTACTCGCTGCAACCTTTGCCAGCAGGAGTCTGTAAATGGATGCCACACCGATACTCTCCATGCGGGGAATCACCCGACGCTTTGGCAACTTCTATGCGCTTAAGGGCGTGGATCTCACGGTCTGGCCCGGCGAAGTGCATGCGCTGATGGGCGAAAACGGCGCGGGCAAAAGTACATTGATGAAAATTCTGGCCGGTGCCTATACCGCCAGCAGCGGGGAAATTCTTATCGACGGCCAGCCGTATGTCATAAAAGGCCCAAAAGAGGCGTTGGCGGCGGGCATCACACTGATTTATCAGGAGATCAATCTGGCACCCAATCTGACGGTGGCGGAGAACATCTTTCTCGGCAGTGAAATCACGCGCGCTGGGCTGGTGAAGCGTCGCCAGATGGCGGAAGAGGCGCAGCGGGTGATTGATCGTTTGGGTGCGCAGTTCAGCGCCACCGATCTGGTGAGCCGCCTGAGCATTGCCGAGCAGCAGCAGGTGGAAATCGCCCGCGCGCTGCACCGCAACAGCCGCATTCTGGTGATGGATGAGCCGACTGCCGCACTCTCGAACCGGGAAACCGAGCAGCTGTTTGCGCTGATTAAACGGCTGCGCAGCGAAGGGATGGCGATTATCTACATCAGCCATCGCATGGCGGAAGTGTATGAGCTGTCGGATCGCGTTAGCGTGCTGCGCGACGGGCAGTACGTCGGCAGCCTGACGCGCGAGCAGCTCAACGCCAGCGAGCTGGTGCGCATGATGGTCGGGCGTCCGCTCAGCGATCTGTTCAACAAAGACCGCAACATTCCGCTCGGCGACATTCGTCTCGCGGTCAATCATCTGTGCGACAAACACAAAGTGCATCCCAGCAGCCTGTCGGTGCGTGCCGGTGAGATCGTCGGCCTTGCGGGACTGGTCGGCGCCGGGCGCAGCGAACTGGCGCAGCTGATTTTTGGCGTGCATCAACCGAGCGGCGGTGAGATCTGGATCGACGGGGAAAAAGTGCAGATTCACTCGCCGCGCGACGCCATTGCGCGCGGCATCGGCTTTCTTACCGAGAACCGCAAAGAGCAGGGTTTGTTCCTTGAATTGGCGGCGCAGGACAACATTGTGATGGCGACGCTGGAGCGCGACGCCAGCTACGGCCTGCTTAATCGGCGCAAAGGGCAGAAGATCGCCAGCGAGGCGATTGATGCGCTGAACATTCGCGTGCCACATGCGCAGGTGCGCGCGGGTGGCTTATCCGGTGGCAATCAGCAGAAGCTGCTGATTTCACGCTGGGTGGCGATTGCGCCGCGCATCCTGATTCTCGATGAGCCGACGCGCGGCGTCGATGTCGGCGCCAAGAGCGAAATCTACCGCATGATGCAGCAGATGGCGCAGCAGGGCGTGGCGATTTTGATGATCTCCAGCGAGTTACCGGAAGTGGTGGGCATGAGCGACCGCGTCTATGTGATGCGGGAAGGCGCCATCGCCGGTGAGTTGAGTGGGGCAGAGATTAGCCAGGAAAACATTATGACACTGGCCACCGGCGCGCAGCCGGTTCAGGCCTGAGGAGAGCGCAATGACCAGTGAATCCGCACGCGTTAAAAGTCCCACCCTCAAGCGCGCGTTAATGAGTGACCTGCTGCAAACCGTCGGCATCCTGCCGATTCTGATCCTGATCGTGGCGGTATTTGGCTTTGTCACGCCGAACTTCTTTACCGAGGGCAATCTGCTCAACATTACGCGTCAGGCCTCGATCAACATCGTGCTGGCGGCGGGCATGACCTTTGTCATTCTCACTGGCGGCATTGATTTGTCGGTGGGATCGATGCTCGGTACCACGGCGGTGGTGGCGATGGCGGTTTCGCTCGATCCGGCGTTTGCGTCACTGACGATTCCGGCGGCGTTAGGTGCCGGGCTGATTATGGGGTTGTTCAACGGCATTCTGGTGGCGTGGGCAGGGCTGCCGCCCTTTATTGTCACGCTCGGCACCTACACCGCGATGCGCGGCGCGGCTTATCTGCTGGCGAACGGCACCACGGTGATCAACTCCGACATCAACTTTGAGTGGATAGGCAACGGCTATCTCGGGCCGGTGCCGTGGCTGATCATTATTGCCTTTGCGGTGATTGCGCTGTGCTGGTTCATTCTGCGCCGCACCACCTTGGGTGTGCACATTTACGCCGTCGGCGGCAACGTGCAGGCGGCGCGGCTGACCGGCATCAAAGTTAGCGTGGTGCTGCTGTTTGTCTACGCCATGAGCGGTTTGCTGTCGGGGCTGGCCGGATTGATGAGCGCCTCGCGGCTCTACAGCGCCAACGGCAATCTTGGCGTCGGTTACGAGCTGGATGCAATAGCGGCGGTGATCCTCGGTGGCACCAGCTTTGTCGGCGGCATCGGCACCATCACCGGCACGCTGATTGGTGCACTGATTATCGCCACGCTGAATAACGGCATGACGCTGATGGGCGTCTCCTATTTCTGGCAGTTAGTGATTAAGGGCGCGGTGATCATTATCGCGGTGTTAATCGATAAGTACCGGACGCGGCATCACGTGGGTTGAGTTGTATTGTGCTGGCTGTTTCAGACTGTGCTGGCTGTCCCCCATCCCGGCCTTCCCCCACAAGTGGGGGAAGGAGATGCTGCCACATGCAGCTTCCACACTCACATTTTGCAGCATCTTCCTCCCCCACTTGTGGGGGAGGACCGAGGAGGGGGACACCGAGCACACCCCTCCATAAAAACCAAAAAGCAGGAGAACATCGACTATGCGTTTTAATCCGATTCTAACCGGACTGCTGGCGGCTACGCTTCTGAGCGCGCCATTGGTGCAGGCCAAAGAGCTGAAATCCATTGGTGTGACCGTCGGCGATCTCGCCAACCCGTTCTTCGTGCAGATCACCAAAGGTGCGGAGCTAAAGGCGCGCGAACTGGCGGGCGACAAGGTCAACGTGACGCTGGTCTCCAGCGGCTACGATCTCGGCCAGCAGGTGGGGCAGATTGATAATTTCATCGCCGCCAAAGTGGACATGATCATCCTCAACGCTGCCGATTCCAAAGGCATTGCACCCGCGGTAAAACGTGCGCGTGATGCCGGGATTGTGGTGGTAGCGGTCGACGTGGCGGCAGACGGCGCCAATGCGACCATCACCTCCGACAACACCGCCGCCGGTGCCATGGCCTGTAAATACATCTCCGACCGCCTGAAGGCCAAAGGCAACGTGGTGATCATTAACGGACCGCCGGTTTCTGCGGTGCAGAACCGTGTCGAAGGCTGCATGACCGAGCTGAAGACCCATCCGGACATCAAGCTGCTCTCCTACAACCAGAACGCCAAAGGCAGCCGCGAAGGTGGCCTGGAAGTGATGACCGGCCTGCTGTCGGCCAATCCGAAGATTGATGCGGTGTTTGCGATTAACGATCCCACGGCGATTGGTGCCGATCTGGCGGCGAAACAGGCGCAGCGTAATGAGTTCTTTATTGTCGGCGTCGATGGATCGCCAGACGGCGAAGAGGCGCTGAAACGCAAAGGCTCGCTGTTTGTGGCCACGCCCGCGCAGGATCCGCAGGTGATGGCGGCGAAAGCGGTGGAGATCGGTTATGACATCCTGCAGGGCAAGCCTGCGCCGGATAAGCCGGTGCTGATCCCGGTGACGATGATCGATCGCAACAGCGTCAGCGGCTACAAGGGCTGGACGGTGAAGTAAGTAGCCGCTGTCCCTCACCCTAACCCTCTCCCATAAATGGGCGAGGGAACAAATCGCTCCCTCGCCCGCTTGCGGGAGAGGGCCAGCGTGTAAAGGAGGAGACAATGCAACGCTCAGAAGTGAATGCGATCTTACAACGCACCCGCGAATTCTTTATGCGTCAGGATGTGCATCTGCCGCCGTGGGCCGATTACGGCCTCAGCCAGTGGCGCGCGTTAGATAAACATGACGCCGATGAACTGCTGGCGCTGCATCTTGGCTGGGATGTCACCAGCTTCGGCGCTGACGATTTCAATCAAACCGGTTTAACCCTGTTCACACTGCGCAACGGTTCGCGGGGTGGTCAGCCGTGGACCAAGCCTTACGCCGAAAAAATCATGCATGTGCGCGAAGGGCAGGTCACGCCGATGCATTATCACCCGCAAAAGATGGAAGACATTATTAATCGCGGCGGCGGCAATCTGATCGTCACGCTGCATAACCGTGCGGGCAATCAGTTGGCCGAGACGGCAGTAAATGTCACGCTCGATGGCATCCGGCAAACCCACGCCGCCGGTTCGCAGCTGCGTTTATCGCCGGGCGAAAGCGTCACCTTGCTGCCGGGCATCTGGCACAGCTTTTGGGGCGAAGAGGGCTACGGCGACGTGCTGGTGGGTGAAGTCTCAATGCCCAACGATGACGAACATGACAACGTGTTTCTCACGCCGCTGGCGCGCTTCAATCCGCTTGATGAAGATGAAGCACCACGCTGGCTGCTGTGTAACGAATATCACCGCTGGCTGGCCTAAAGGAGCCTGATATGGCACTGATTTCACTGGCGCAGGGTTTGGCCCATGCGCAACAGAACGGCTACGCGCTCGGCGCGTTTAACGTCCTCGACACCCACTTCCTGCGCGCGCTCTACCAGGCGGCTGAGCGGCAGCGATCGCCGTTTATTATCAGCATCGCCGAAGTGCATTTTAAGTATGTCAGCCTCGAACATCTGGTCGCCGCTGTGCGCACCGAAGCGGTGCTGCACGATATTCCGGTGGTGCTGCATCTCGATCACGGCCTGCATTTTGAGGCGGTGATGCAGGCGATTCGCCTTGGTTTCACCTCGGTCATGTTCGATGGCTCGACGCTCAGCTACGAGGAGAACGTCCGCCAGACGCGCGAAGTGGTGAAGATGTGTCACGCGCTCGGCGTGTCGGTGGAAGCCGAACTCGGTGCGGTGGGTGGCGATGAAGGCGGTGCGCTGTTTGGCGAGGCCGACAGCGATAAATTTACCGATCCGGCGCAGGCCGCTGATTTTGTGCAATCCACCGGCATTGATTGCCTCGCGGTGGCGATTGGCAATGCGCACGGGAAATACAAAGGCGAGCCCAAACTCGACTTCGACCGGCTGGCAGAGATTCGCACCACGGCCGGCATTCCGCTGGTGCTGCATGGCGGTTCCGGCATTAGCGATGCGGATTTCCGCCGCGCTGTCAGCCTTGGCATCAACAAAATCAACTTCTATACCGGCATGTCGCAGGCGGCGCTCGGGGCAATTGAAGCGCAGATCGCCCAGCGCGATGCGCGCTACGACTCCTTTGCCGAGTTGCTGATGGCGGTGGAGCGCGACATCGCCAACGTGGTGGCGCAGCAGATGCAGGTATTTGGCAGCGCCGGGAGGGCATAACCGCATGGTGCGTAACGGAATCATCGGTGCCGGCAGCATGCTGGTGGATCACGTGCAGCGCATCAGCCACTGGCCGGAACAAGGCTGGTTAACGGAGATTCAGCACAGCGAGAAGTGCAGCGGCGGCGCGGCGCTCAACGTGCTGTTTACGCTGGCGCGCATGCAGCTGAATCTGCCGCTGGCGGGCGTCGGCATGGTGGGCGAGGACAGCGACGGCGATTACATCCTGCAACTGCTGGACGACCATCACATCGACCGCCACTTTGTGCAGCGCACCGCGAGCATCAACACGGCGATGACGCAGGTGATGACCACGCCGGACGGCCAGCGCACCTTCTTCCATGCACGCGGTGCCAATGGCAAGCTCGATCTGGCGCACTTTGCGGACGTCTCCACATCGCATCGCATCTTCCATCTCGGTTATCTGCTGCTGCTGGATAGCCTTGATGTGCCGGACGACCAATACGGCACGCGCAGCGCACGGCTGCTGGCGCAGATGCAGCAGCGCGGCTATCTCACCTCACTCGATTTGGTGTCGCGCGTGGGCGAATATCGACCGCTGGTGGTGCCCGCGTTGCGCTGGCTCGATTATCTGGTGATTAACGAGCTGGAGGCACAATCGCTCACCGGCGTAAGTTTGCGCTCGCCACACGGGCTTGCCGCACCTGGCGCTTTTGCCGAGGCGGCGACCTGGCTGCTGCAGCAAGGTGTACGTCAGCGCGTGGTGATTCATGCCCCAGAAGGCGCGTGGGGCCAGCAAGCGGACGGCGAGGGGCGCTGGCAACCGGCGTGGTGCTTAGCGCCAGAAGAGATCGTTGGCAGCGTTGGCGCGGGCGATGCGTTTTGTGCCGGTGTGCTCTATGCCAGCCATGAAGGCTGGTCATTGACGGAAACGCTGAAGCTGGCGCACACCTGCGCCTGTTTTAATCTGCATGCAGCAAACGCGCTGGACGGCACGCGGCCATTAGCCGAGATGCAGCGCTGGATGGATCAGGCGATTTGCGTTTCGCGCGCCGAAGAGGCAGGACGCATCACGTCGGCGGAGAAAACATAGCCGAGACCGCGAATGGTGCGGATCAGGCTCGGTTGATGCGGGTTGATTTCTATCTTGCGTCGCAGCCGCATAATCAGCACATCAATGGTGCGATCAAACACTTCAAGGCTTTCGCTGTGCGTCAGCTCGAGCAGCTGATCGCGGGTTAATACTTTTCGCGCATGCGCCACCAGCGCGCGCAGCAGCGTGTATTCACCTTGCGTTAGCGGCACGCTTTCGCGTTGTGGATTGAACAGCTGGCAGCGCGCATCGTCGAGACGCCAGCCGTTAAATTGCCAGCCTTCATCCGCTAACGCTTCCGGCTGTGCTAGCCGTCCGCAGCGCCGCAGTGCAGCGCGTGCCCGAGCCACCACCACGCGCGGGTTGAACGGCTTGGCGATGTAATCATCCGCGCCCATCTCCAGTCCTACCACCATATCTGCTTCCGAACCCATGCCGGTCAACATGATCACCAGCAGGTCGGGACGCTGCCGCTGCATCTGTTGCAGCACCAGCAAGCCGTTGGTGTCTGGCAGCATCATATCCAGCATTACCAGCGAAATTTCCGGGTGCAGCGCCAGCAGAGCCAGCGCATCTTTACCCTGATGGCAGCAATAAACGGTAAACACATGTTCATTCAACACATCGTGCAGTAATTCACACACTGCACGATCATCATCGACCACCAGAATCGCGGGCTTCATGGATGCGCCTCTTTTGTTACGAAAGGGTTAAAAGCAGTGTAACCCGATGTTTTTTAGCTGCTGATTAAGGCAACAGAAACGTGAGCGCCATCGCCTGGCAGAGTGCGGAAGCGTGCTGTGCCGCACTCTTTTTGCCAAATGTTCGTGAGCAGGGAAAACGATTGCGCGGCGCTGGTGCAATGCACCATAATCGCGCCTCATTCTGGTTCGGAATTATCCTAAGCGAAGTATTATTCGGAAACGTAATCGATTGCGTAGGGTGATGGCATAGCTATTGCTATGTGGACAGGGGAAGGTTAAACGCCTTGCGTCCAATACAACAATAAGTCTGTAAACCACATTGGCAAGGAGCGCGCGCATTCGTGCCGACTCCGCTCATGAGAGATGATGATGTTAGAAAAACTCTTCAAACTAAAAGCGCACAACACAACGGTTCGCACAGAAATCATTGCGGGTATCACCACCTTCCTGGCAATGGCTTACATCCTGTTTGTTAACCCGAGCATTCTCGGTGCAACCGGCATGGATAAAGGTGCGGTCTTCGTGGCGACCTGTCTGGCGGCAGCGATTGGCTGTGTGTTAATGGGCCTGATCGCTAACTATCCGATTGCACTCGCACCGGGCATGGGCCTCAACGCCTTCTTCACCTATACCGTGGTGCTGCATATGGGTTACACGTGGCAAGTCGCGCTGGGCGCGGTGTTCTTGTCGGCGGTGATCTTCTTTGCCATGTCGCTTTTCAAAATTCGTGAGTGGATTATCAACAGCATTCCGCTGCCGCTGCGTGCCGGTATTGGTGCCGGTATCGGCCTGTTCCTGGCGATTATCGCGCTGGAAGGCGCGGGTATCGTGGTAGATAACCCGGCTACGCTGGTTGGCCTGGGCGACCTGACCAAACCGGGCCCGCTGCTGGCGCTGCTCGGCTTCTTCATCATTGTGGTGCTGGAAGCGCGTCGCGTTACCGGCGCAGTGCTGATCGGTATTTTGGTGGTGACGTTCATTTCTATGGGCATTGGCCTGACGCCGTTTGGCGGCGTGTTCTCTGCTCCGCCATCCATCGCCCCGACCTTTATGCAGCTGGACATCGCCGGTGCCTTTAACGTCGGTTTGGTGAGCGTGATCTTCGCCTTCCTGTTCGTGGATGTGTTCGATAACACCGGCACCTTGCTGGGTGTGACCAAGCGCGCCGGTCTGGCGGATGAGCAGGGCAACGTGCCGAAAATGGGCCGTGCGTTGATCGCAGACAGCGCCGCCGCGCTGTTCGGCTCGCTGCTTGGTACTTCAACTACCACCAGCTATGTGGAATCTGCTGCCGGCGTCAGCGCCGGTGGCCGCACCGGCCTGACGGCGATTGTGGTGGCGATTCTGTTCCTGCTGAGCCTGTTCTTCTCGCCGCTGGCGGGCAGCGTACCGATTTATGCCACCGCGCCAGCACTGCTGTTTGTTGCGGTGCTGATGGCGTCTGGCCTGGCGGATATTGACTGGAAAGACATCACCACCGCCGCGCCGGTAACCGTGACTGCGCTGACCATGCCGCTGACCTACTCGATCGCCAACGGTATTGCGTTCGGCTTCATCACCTGGACGGTGGTGAAACTGCTGAGCGGCCGCACCAAAGAGGTCAACCCGGCGCTGATCATTCTGTCGATTCTGTTTGTCATCAAACTGGGCTGGCTGAGCGCGTAAATCTCACTTAACGGAAGCCCGCTCGGGCTTCCGTGTCTGCTGTTGCATTCCTTCGCTTATTTTCTGCGTGACACCTCTCAATCCTTTTTGATGCTCACTTTCCTTCCATCTCAAAACGGCCCAGGCTATGCGTGTTGTTTAAATCTGCCCGCAAAAAATGTGCTGCGAATGGCGGGATCGTGGAATGTTAACGCTGCGCAAATCTGTTTCACTAACGGTGTGGTGGAGAGATTGAGCAGCGCGATGGAAGAGGATTCGGTGATGGATTACCCCATTAGCACGGCAACTCGAGTGTTCCCACCGCGTATTTTTGACGTTGGTAACAAAGGAGATCATCAAATGGAACAACTCAGCAAACGGGTTGAACAGCTGGAAAAAACCACGCAGCAGATTCAGACGGATGTTGCTGTGCTAACGGCGCGTTCAGAACATTTTGCTACTAAAGCGGATATCGAAAAGGTCAGGGCTGAGCAGGGTGTCATGCGGGTAGAGATTTTGGGTGAGCTGGGGGCGCTTGAACAACGTATCGATAAAAAGTTTGAGCGCATGGAAGACAAATTCGATAAAAAGTTCGAAAAAATAGATGAGAAGTTCGAAAGGATAGATGAAAAGTTTGAAAGGATAGATGAGAAGTTCGAAAGAGTTGATCAAAGATTTAACCAGCTCGAGGATAAAATATCTGCCTTCAATAACAGCATAACCTGGAAAATCATGATCCCGACCGGCCTTCTGGTGCTGGCGTGGTTTGTTCAGAATATCGTTTTGAAAATGTCATGACGCGCTTTGATGCACTGTTCCGGCCCTTCATGGGCCGGAACTCATCATGATTACCTAAACGGCGGCTCGTTGAAGGTTCTCAGCTTCCTTGAATGCAGCTTATCGCCTTCAGCTCGCAGCAGTTCGACCGCGCAGATGCCAATCTGCAGGTGCTCGGAGATTGCGCCTTCATAGAAGCGGTTTGCCTGACCCGGTAGCTTGATCTCGCCATGCAGCGGTTTATCGGATACGCACAGCAAGGTGCCGTAAGGCACTCGGAAGCGATAACCTTGCGCGGCGATGGTGGCGCTCTCCATATCAACCGCAACGGCGCGGCTCAGGTTGAAGCGCAGCGCTGAAGCGGAGTAGCGCAGCTCCCAGTTACGGTCATCGGTGGTGACCACGGTGCCGGTGCGCAGGCGCTGTTTAACCTCTTCACCGGGCATACCGCTGACCGCTTTGGTGGCGTCATACAGTGCGCGCTGCACTTCGGCGATGCTCGGGATTGGGATATCTGGCGGCAGTACGCTATCCAGTACGTGGTCGTCGCGCAGGTAGGCATGCGCCAGCACATAATCGCCGATGGTCTGGCTTTCGCGCAGTCCACCGCAGTGGCCAATCATCAGCCAGGCGTGCGGACGAATCACCGCCAGATGGTCACAGATGGTTTTGGCATTGGATGGACCAACGCCAATGTTCACCAGCGTAATGCCGCGACGATTTGGTGATGTCAGGTGCCAGGCGGGCATTTGGTGCTTCTTCCACGCCAGATCGGACATCATCGCCGTCGGGTCTTGAGTATCGGCGGTGATCACCACTTCACCGGCGCAGGCAAGGCTGTCATACGGCGTGGTGGGATCTTGCACCTGCTCAATCGCCCAGCGTACGAACTCATCGACGTAGCGCGTGTAGTTGGTAAACAGCACGAACGGCTGAAAGTGCTCGACGCCGGTGCCGGTGTAGTGGCGCAGGCGTGCCAGTGAGAAATCGGTGCGCAGTGCGTCAAAGTGCGACAGCGGGAAAATCGCATTGGCGTGGAACAGGCCATCGGCGGTTTCATCACCGATCTGCGACAGTTCGGTGGTCGGGAAATGGCGTGCGATGCTGGCGCTCATTGAGCGGTCCAGTGACAAACCGTCAATCACATAAGGATAAGGAATTTCCTGCTGTGAAGGCGCGACCTCAATCAGCACGTCGTACTCTTTCTCCAGCATCTGCAGCTGCTCGCTGAGATAGTGGCGCAGCAGCGCCGGGCGCGTGATGGTGGTGCTGTAGCTGCCGGTATGGGTAAAACGTCCCCACGCGCGGGTGCGATTTTTCTGCGGGCCTTCGCCCAGCCAGGTGATGCGCAGCTGCGGATAAACAAACAGCCCTTGCTGGCGCGAGGCGTCATCCGGCAACTGTCCGCTGGCGGTGAAATCGCGAATGGCGTTGCGCAGCGCGTCAACGGCTGCATCGTACAGGCGTTCTAATTCGTCCAGCGCTTGCTGGCTGCTCAATCCGTTCCGTTGTGTATTCATGGGTTCTCCTTCAGGAAACGTGGACCGTTTTCACCAGAGCATAGCGGATAAACCCTGCGCGACGATGAAGAATCTGTGATCGACCGCATTCTGCACCATCACGGTGCTGGTGCGTGGCGTAAGCGCGGCTATGTTTATGATCAGCAGGGATGTTACATCGCGTGTCTCCTGTTCTGGAGCGATGCCCGAGTAATAAATCGTCCACCTTAGCGGTATTGGCGAGCTTATTGCTTAGTTTTCAACCGTGGCCTAAATGTAGCTAGACCGTTCTTAAAGTAGGTCGCCATGAATGGCGACCCTACGGGGTTATGGCCGCACACTGTTCTGCCAAAGTTTCAGAAATTGATTTCTCCCAGGCCGTGGTATGGCTCCGTTCCTGACCCGTTGAGGATTGAAAGCATGTCTTTGAAATTCATAAAACACCCAATGAAGGTGGCGATTGCAGGTTGTTTAAGCGTGGCCTTTTACGCTCAGGCAGATATTAAGATTGGTGTGGCCGGTCCGTTCTCTGGGCCTAATGCGACGTATGGCGCGCAATACTGGAAAGGCGCAAGCCAGGCTGCGGAGGATATCAATGCGGCGGGCGGCATCAACGGTGAGAAAATCGTGCTGGTGCAGGGCGATGACGCTTGTGAACCGAAACAGGCGGTATCCGTCGCTAACCGTCTGGTCGATCAGGACAAGGTAATGGCGGTGGTCGGCCACTTCTGCTCTTCATCCACCATGCCCGCCTCGGAAGTCTATGATGAGGCCGGCGTTTTGGCGATCACGCCCGGATCAACCAACCCGAAAATTACCGAACGCGGCATGAAAACCATGTTCCGCATGTGTGGTCGTGATGATCAGCAGGGCGCCATCGCTGCGGATTACATCATCGACAAGCTCAAAGCGAAGAAAGTGGTCATCATTCATGACAAAGACACTTACGGCCAGGGTTTAGCGGATGCCACCAAAGCCTCACTTGAGAAGCGTGGCGTGAAAGAAGTGCTGTATGAAGGGTTGTCGCGCGGTGAGAAGGATTTCAATGCGCTGGTGACGAAAATCGGCGCGCTGAAACCGGACGTGGTCTATTTCGGCGGCTGTCATCCGGAAGCCGGTCCGCTGGTGCGTCAGATGCGTGAGCAGGGCGTTAATGCCGCCTTCTTCTCCGGCGACTGCATCGTGACTGAAGAGATGGTGACGGCCGCTGGCGGCCCGCAATACACCAAAGGCGTCTACATGACCTTCGGCAACGACCCGCGCACCATCGCCGATGGCAAAGCGGTCATCGACAAATTCCGCGCCAGCGGATTTGAGCCAGAAGGTTACACCCTGTATGCCTACGCTTCCGTGCAGACGCTGGCCGCCGCTTACAAAGCGGCAGGGAAAGACAACGCCAAGGCCAGCGACTGGCTGAAAGCCAACAGCGTCGATACCGTTATGGGCAAAAAAGCCTGGGACAGTAAAGGCGATCTCAAGGTGTCGGATTACGTCGTGTATCAATGGGACGACAAAGGCAAATATCACCAGCTGTAATGTGCCACGCGGCCCCGCACAGTGCGGGGCCATTCGCGATTGAGCGCGAGGTGTGCGCTCCCATTGAGTACGAGACGACATTATGGACGCCTTCTTCTTACAGCAGCTGATCAACGGTTTAACGCTCGGTGCCGTGTATGGCTTGATCGCCATCGGCTACACCATGGTTTATGGCATCATCGGCATGATCAACTTTGCCCACGGCGAGGTGTATATGATCTCCGCCTATCTGTGTGCCATTGGCTTATCGCTACTCAGCTTTTTCGGCATTCACTCCTTCCCGCTACTGATATTCGGCACCTTAATCTTCACCATTATTGTCACCTCGGCTTACGGCTGGGCGATTGAGCGTATCGCCTATCGGCCGCTGCGCAACTCGACGCGCCTCGCGCCGCTGATTTCAGCGATCGGCATGTCGCTGATTTTGCAAAACTACGTACAGCTCAGCCAGGGGCCAAATCAGCAGGGCATTCCGACGCTGTTGACCGGCGTGCTGCGCATGGAATTTGATGGTGGCGTGGTGCAAATCACCTGGACCAAAATCTTCATCCTGATCGCGGCGTTTTGCGGCATGGCGCTGCTGACCTGGATTATCCAGTACACCAAACTCGGGCGCATTTGCCGCGCGGTGCAGCAGGATCGGCGCATGGCTTCCATCCTTGGTATCAATACCGATCGCGTTATCTCGCTGGTGTTTGTGATTGGTGCGGCGATGGCGGGATTGGCTGGCGTGCTGGTGACCATGAATTACGGCACCTTTGATTTTTACGCCGGATTTATCATTGGCATCAAAGCGTTCACCGCCGCAGTGCTCGGCGGCATCGGTTCACTGCCGGGCGCGATGCTTGGAGGATTATTGCTGGGCGTTGCGGAAGCGCAGTTCGCCGGGATGGTGAATTCTGACTACAAAGATGTGTTCTCGTTTTCGCTGCTGGTGGTGATTTTGATCTTCCGCCCGCAAGGACTGCTGGGACGACCGCTGGTCGCTAAAGTGTGAGGAAGCCCTGATGAATGCAATGATGCAAAATCCGGTGCGCCAGGCGCTGCTCGACACGCTGCTGGCGGGCTTGGTAGCGCTGGTGGTATTTGGTCCGATTGTTGGCGTGGTGCTCGACGGTTACAGCTTCAAACTGTCGCCACAGCGCGTGGCGCTGCTGGTAGCGGTGGTGATGGCAGGACGCTTGCTGTTCAGTTTGTTTCTGCACGCGCCTTTTGGTCAGCGCATCATGCGCAGGTTTGCCAGCAGCGATGACGGTGTCTACGTGCGCGAGCCTGGCTATCGTTCGCGTTTGCGCTGGATACTGCCGCTGCTGCTGATCGTGGCGCTGGCCTTTCCGTTTCTTTCCAGCAAATACCTGCTGACGGTGGCGATTCTCGGCCTGATTTATGTGCTGCTCGGGCTGGGCTTGAATATTGTGGTTGGGCTCGCCGGATTACTCGATCTCGGCTACGTCGCTTTTTATGCCATCGGTGCGTATGGCCTGGCGCTTGGCTATCAATATCTCGGATTGGGTTTCTGGAGCATGCTGCCGCTGGCGGCGCTGCTGGCGGCTTTCGCTGGCGCGCTGCTTGGGTTTCCGGTGCTGCGTATGCACGGAGATTATCTGGCGATTGTCACGCTCGGCTTTGGTGAAATCATTCGTCTGGTGCTAACCAATTGGGTCGCCTTTACCGGCGGCCCTAACGGGGTTTCCGTGCCGTCGCCGACCTTCTTTGGCCTCGAGTTTGCCCGCCGCGCGCGCGATGGCGGCGTGCCGTATCATGAGTTTCTGCACGTTACTTACAACCCGAATATGAAGTTTATCTTCATCTATGTCGTGCTGGTTCTGGTGGTGTTGCTGGTGCTGTGGATCAAGCATCGCCTGACGCGTATGCCGATTGGTCGCGCCTGGGAAGCGCTGCGTGAAGATGAGATTGCCTGCCGCGCGATGGGGCTCAATCACGTGTTAGTTAAGCTTTCAGCCTTTATGTTGGGCGCGTCAACCGCGGGCATCGCCGGGGTGTTTTTCGCCAGCTATCAGGGTTTCGTTAATCCCACCTCGTTCACCTTTTTTGAATCGGCGCTGATTCTCGCCATTGTGGTGCTCGGCGGCATGGGATCGACGCTTGGCGTGGTGCTGGCGGCGTTTGTACTGACGGTGGCACCGGAACTGCTGCGCAGCTTCGCCGAATACCGCGTGCTGCTGTTCGGCATGTTGATGGTGCTGATGATGATCTGGCGACCGCGCGGGCTGGTGCGCACCGCACGCGTTGGCGTGCCGCTGCGAAAAGGAGTGCGCCATGAGTGATGCCATCCTGCAAGTGAATAATCTGATGATGCGCTTTGGCGGCATCAAGGCGCTGAATGACGTCAGCCTGGCGGTGGAGCGCGGTTCGGTGACCTCATTAATCGGCCCCAACGGCGCGGGTAAAACCACGGTGTTTAACTGCCTGACCGGTTTTTATCGCGCTACCGGCGGACGCATTGTTCTCAATGCCAATCAGCGCAGCACCGATGTGATTCAGGTGCTGGGGCAAAAAATTCATGCGGGCGACTGGATCAATCCCACCCGGCTCGGCTCGCGGCTCTGGTACAAGATGTTTGGCGGCGCGCACCTGGTGAACCGCGCCGGGCTGGCGCGTACTTTCCAAAATATTCGGCTTTTTCGCGAGATGTCGGTGATTGAGAATCTGCTGGTGGCGCAGCATATGCAGGTCAATCGTCAGCTGCTGGCGGGCGTGCTGAACATGCGCGGCTACCGTGAAGCAGAAAATCGCGCGCTGGATCGCGCTTTTTACTGGCTGGAAAACGTTGATTTGGTCTCCAGCGCCAACCGCCTGGCGGGCACGCTCTCTTACGGCCAGCAACGGCGGCTGGAGATCGCGCGCGCCATGTGTACGCGACCTGAGCTGATTTGTCTGGATGAGCCGGCGGCTGGGCTGAATCCGGTGGAAACCGAGGCGTTGAGCGAAATTTTGCATCGCCTGCGCGCCGATCATCGCATCAGCGTGTTGCTGATTGAACACGACATGCCGATGGTGATGCGCATTTCCGATCACATTGTGGTGCTCGATCATGGCGATGTGATTGCTCAGGGCACGCCGCAGCAAATACGTCACGATCCCAAAGTGATTGCCGCCTATCTCGGCGCAGAAGAGGAGAGCGATCATGGCTGAACCGATGCTGGCATTTGAGCAGGTCGATGTGTTTTACGGTCCTTTGCAGGCGCTGAAACAGGTGTCGCTAACGGTCAATCAGGGAGAAACCGTGGCGCTGATCGGCGCTAACGGCGCGGGGAAATCCACGCTGCTGATGTCTATTTTTGGCCAGCCGCGTATTGCCAGCGGTGAGATTCGTTTGCGCGGCGAAGCGATCAGCCAGCGTTCGACGCACTTCATCGCCGCCAGCGGCATTGCGCAGGCCCCGGAAGGACGGCGCATCTTTCCTGATATGACGGTGGAAGAAAATCTGCTGATGGGCACCATCGCCATCGGCGAACGTTTTGTTAAAGAGGACAAAGAGCGCATGTATCAGCTGTTTCCCCGTCTTCTCGAGCGGCGCAAGCAGCGCGCCATGACGCTCTCCGGCGGCGAGCAGCAGATGCTGGCGATTGCCCGCGCGCTGATGAGTCGACCTAAGCTGTTGCTGCTCGACGAACCCAGCCTTGGCCTCGCGCCGATCGTGGTGAAGCAGATTTTTGGCATTCTGCGCGAGTTGACCCAACAAGGCATGACGCTGTTTCTGGTGGAGCAGAATGCCCGCCATGCGCTGCAGCTGGCGGATCGCGGCTATGTGATGGTGAACGGTGAGATTCGCCTGAGCGGCAGCGGTGCAGAGCTGCTCAATAATGATGAGGTGCGCAGCGCTTATTTGGGCGGCGCAGCCGATCCTGCGGTGGTGGCGACAAAAAGTTTGTAATAATGATTAAATGGTGAGAGGAAACACTTTGCATAATTCTCAGTGGCCTATCATCATTATTACTCTTCTTCCTCTCCAAAGTGATTTGGTAATCCCTTGCAAAATCCTGGCGTAGCAGTGATGCGGGCGGTCAGAAACACGGCGTGGTATCCCAAGCGCCGCTCTTACCGTACGTTGTTCTGGCGAGAAATCACCCCATTAGCCGTGCCCATCTTTATTGAAAACCTCTGCGTGATGCTGATGGGCGTCCTCAGTACCTTTTTGGTGAGCTGGCTGGGTAAAGAAGCGATGGCGGGCGTCGGGTTGGCCGACAGCTTCAACATGGTGATCATCTCCTTCTTTGCCGCCATCGATCTCGGCACCACGGTGGTGGTGGCGTTCAGCCTGGCAAAACGCAACGGCAAACGTGCGCGAGCCGCCACGCGACAATCGCTGGGATTGATGACCGCGCTGGCGTTTGTGCTGGTGATCGCCATCGAGTTTTGGGGGCATCTGATCATTGATGTGATTGCCGGCAGCGCCGATCCCAAAGTGAAAGAGCTGGCGCTGAGCTATCTGCAAACCTCGGCGTGGAGCTATCCTGCAGCGGCGATTGCGCTAATTGGCAGCGGCGCGCTGCGGGGTGCGGGCAATACCAAAATCCCGATGCTGATCAACGGCGGCATGAACATTCTCAACATCGTGATCAGTAGCGTGCTGATTTACGGCTGTCTGGGTTGGGAAGGTATGGGTTTTGTTGGTGCAGGATTGGGCTTAACCATCTCGCGCTATATCGGTGCGGCGGCAGCGATTTACGTGCTGTATCGCGGCATTACGCCAGCCCTGAAAATCTCCATCGCCAGCTATTTCCGGCGCTGGGACCGCAATATTCTGATGGAAGTGTTGGGCATTGGCGTGCCCGCCAGTATTGAATCGGTGCTGTTTAACGGCGGTAAGTTGCTGACGCAGATTTTTGTTGCTGGCATGGGCACCAATGAGATCGCCGGTAACTTTATCGCCTTCTCGATTGCTTCGCTGATTAACCTGCCGGGTAACGCGCTGGGATCGGCCTCGACCATTATTACCGGCCGCAGGCTGGGGCTGAATCAGGTGATGCAGGCTGAACGGCAAATCAAACACGTGTTCTGGCTGGCGATGATTGGATTGTGTTCGCTGGCGTTGATCACCGTGCCGCTCGCCGGAACACTCGCGCAGTTTTACAGCCGCGACCCGGAAGTGATTTCAGTCACCAAGCATTTGATTTGGCTTAATGCCGCCTTTATGCCGATCTGGACCGCTTCATGGGTGCTACCCGCCAGCCTGAAAGGCGCGCGCGATGCGCGTTACACCATGTATGTGTCGATGTTCAGTATGTGGGGCGCACGCGTAGTAGCCGGTTATTTCCTTGGGATTGTGCTGGGAATGGGCGTGATTGGCGTGTGGCTCGGCATGTTCCTCGACTGGACGGTGCGCGGCGTATTTTTCTGGTGGCGGCTCAACAGCGGTAAATGGCTGAACAATTATCGCAAGATGATGGCGAAGAGCAGGGGATAAACGCGTTGGGCTGGTCGCCATGAATGGCGACCCTTCGGTTGATTGCCAGAGATTTGCGGGGCGCGCATTTATGCGCACTGTAGTGGCATACTGAATTT
>NZ_JACAPA010000040.1:0-26061 GCF_013385945.1 Pantoea sp. B9002 | reverse complement strand
GGAGTCAAACACTTTTTTCAGCGTTTTCATCCGGCGGAAGTTCTTATCGAATCTTCCTCACCAACACTGCATTTCGTAAACCGTTGTGCCGTGTTGATGGATGCGCATTATAGGGAGTTGTTCTCAGCACGCAACCGCTAAATTCAATAAAAACAACCGTTCGCTGCATTCCACAGCAAAACCCCGCCTTATACGCAGTTACACACAGTGTTATCCACACTCTGCCGCACAAATGAATTTAGGCGAGCATCACGCAAACGTTTTCGCTACAATGCCCGGCGACGTCAAGGATGCCCCTTTTGGGGCGTTACATGAGGCAAGCGTTTCCTTCTATATAGAAGAGAGACACTAAGCTTGATGTAACGCTCTTTTTTACGCGAAACAAAGCCAAGGGATAAAACCACCATGCAACAACGTCGTCCTGTACGCCGCGCTCTACTCAGTGTCTCTGACAAAGCCGGTATCCTCGAATTTGCTCAGGCACTCTCCAGTCGTGGTGTTGAGCTGCTCTCCACAGGCGGTACCGCACGTCTGCTGGCAGATGCGGGCCTGCCCGTCACCGAAGTTTCTGACTACACCGGTTTCCCGGAAATGATGGATGGACGCGTCAAAACGCTGCACCCGAAAGTGCATGGCGGCATTTTGGGTCGTCGTGGTCAGGATGATGCGATCATGGCTGAACACGCCATCAACCCAATCGACATGGTGGTCGTTAATCTGTATCCCTTCGCACAAACCGTTGCCAAACCTGATTGCTCATTAGCTGACGCGGTTGAGAACATCGATATCGGTGGCCCAACCATGGTTCGCTCAGCGGCGAAGAACCACAAAGACGTGGCGATCGTAGTGAAGAGCAGCGATTACGAGGCAATCATTGCCGAGCTGGATGCCAACGAAAACTCGCTCACGCTGGAAACGCGTTTCGATCTGGCCATCAAAGCGTTCGAACACACTGCCGCCTACGACAGCATGATCGCCAACTACTTCGGTGGCCTGGTGCCGGCTTATCACAGCGACAGCAAAGAACCAGCCGGCCGCTTCCCGCGCACGTTGAACCTTAACTTCATTAAGAAGCAGGATATGCGTTACGGCGAGAACAGCCATCAGGATGCTGCCTTCTATATAGAAGAGAATGTTGCTGAAGCTTCAGTGGCCACCGCGCAGCAGGTTCAGGGCAAAGCGCTCTCTTACAACAATATCGCCGATACCGATGCCGCACTTGAATGCGTGAAAGAGTTCGACGAAGCCGCTTGTGTGATCGTCAAACACGCTAACCCATGCGGCGTGGCAGTTGGCGGTTCGATTCTTGACGCTTACGAGCGTGCCTACAAAACTGACCCGACTTCCGCTTTCGGCGGCATCATCGCCTTTAACCGCGAACTGGACGAAGCCACCGCGCAGGCGATTATCAGCCGACAGTTTGTTGAAGTGATCATCGCGCCATCCGCCAGCGAAGCGGCACTGAAAGTTACCGCGGCTAAGCAGAACGTGCGCGTTCTGGTGTGTGGTCAGTGGCAAGGTCGCGTTGCGGCGCTGGATTTCAAACGCGTAAACGGCGGTGTACTGGTTCAGGATCGCGATCTGGGCATGGTCGATGCCAGCCAGTTGCGTGTTGTCAGCAAGCGTCAGCCAACCGAGCAGGAACTGCGTGATGCGCTGTTCTGCTGGAAAGTGGCGAAGTTCGTTAAATCCAACGCCATCGTCTACGCACATGACAACATGACCATCGGCATTGGCGCCGGCCAGATGAGCCGCGTTTACTCGGCCAAAATTGCCGGTATCAAAGCAGGTGACGAAGGTCTGGAAGTGAAAGGCTCCGCGATGGCATCTGATGCCTTCTTCCCGTTCCGCGACGGTATCGACGCCGCAGCGGCTGTGGGTATCAGCTGCGTGATTCAGCCTGGCGGTTCAATCCGTGATGATGAAGTGATTGCCGCCGCTGATGAGCACGGCATCGCGATGATCTTTACCGACATGCGTCATTTCCGCCATTAATTGTTGGGAGCAGTACAGATGAAAATTTTAGTGATTGGTAATGGCGGACGTGAACACGCGCTGGCATGGAAAGCGGCACAATCGCCACTGGCGGAAACCGTATTTGTCGCGCCAGGCAATGCGGGCACCGCGCTCGAGCCAGCTCTGCAAAACGTGGCAATCAGCGCCACCGACGTTCCCGCGCTGCTGGCTTTTGCGCAGCAGGAAAAGATCGATCTGACCATCGTTGGCCCGGAAGCACCGCTGGTGATTGGCGTGGTTGATGCGTTCCGTGCTGCAGGTCTGAAGATCTTTGGCCCAACGCAAGCCGCTGCCCAGCTGGAAGGCTCAAAGGCGTTCACCAAGGATTTCCTGGCACGTCAGCAGATTCCAACCGCCGAATACCAGAACTTCACCGAAGTGGAGCCTGCGCTGGCGTATCTGCGTGAGAAAGGCGCACCGATCGTGATCAAAGCTGACGGTCTGGCTGCCGGTAAAGGCGTGATCGTGGCGATGGAACTGGCGGAAGCGGAAGCCGCTGTGCAGGATATGCTGGCTGGCAATGCGTTCGGCGATGCTGGTCACCGCATCGTCATTGAAGAGTTCCTCGATGGCGAAGAGGCCAGCTTTATCGTGATGGTCGACGGTAACAATGTGCTGCCGATGGCCACCAGCCAGGATCACAAGCGCGTCGGCGATGGCGATACCGGTCCAAACACCGGCGGCATGGGCGCGTATTCTCCAGCGCCAGTGGTAACCGATGAGATCCACCAGCGCGTGATGGATCAGATCATCTGGCCAACCGTTAACGGTATGAAAGCAGAAGGCAACATCTATACCGGCTTCCTGTATGCCGGTTTGATGATCGATAAAGCCGGTCAGCCTAAAGTGATCGAATTTAACTGCCGCTTCGGCGATCCGGAAACTCAGCCGATCATGCTGCGCCTGCAGTCGGATCTGGTGGCGCTGTGTCTGGCGGCTACCGACGGTAAACTGGATCAGCAAACCTCACAGTGGGATCCGCGTCCTTCTCTCGGCGTGGTGTTAGCGGCGGGTGGTTATCCGGGCGATTACAACACGGGCGATCAGATTCACGGTCTGCCGCTGGAAGAAGTGCCGGACGGCAAAGTGTTCCACGCTGGCACCACCATGAAAGACGATCTGGTGGTCACCAACGGTGGTCGCGTACTGTGCGTCACCGCACTGGGCGACGATGTTGCCGCTGCGCAGAAAAACGCTTATGCGCTGGCGCAGCATATCTCGTGGGATGGCAGCTTCTGCCGCCGCGATATCGGCTACCGCGCGATTAACCGCAAATAAGTATGCAAAGGGGCACAGCAAGTGCCCCTTCTCTTATCCGCCTGTCAGAAATCACTCTCTTTTGGCTGCCAGCTGCATTCGTCATCCGGCGTAGCACGCAGCAGTTGCACACCTTCCGGCGCTTCCAGCCACGACACCATCAATGGCGCAGCCTGGCTCTGCTGCTGGCGACCTAGCGTATACAGCGTGTCGCGATCAAAGGCCGCATTCACCAGCGTGTCATCGCACTCACGCACCTGATTGCCGCCCAGCCAATGGCCCTGACGCAGTAATACGCGGCCTTCCAGCAACGCATTGCTCTGATCCAGCATGCGCTGCGCATCGAAGCGATACAGCTCAACGCTATCAGCGCTAACCGCTTCGCGTCGTCCCGCCAGCTGGCGCTGCATGAAATTGAGATTGCCCTGATGATCGAAGCGTAAGGTGACATCATCCGGCTGTGCACCGGCGACACGTCGTTCGACGCTAATCAGCTTCTGCTGCTGCCAGTTGTAATCAGTGGTTTCCATCGCATCGCCATTAAAGGGCGTGAAGACCGTACGCAGATGAACCACTTGATGGTCGCTATTCTTGCGCCAGATGCGCACGGTACCGCGGTCGGCCAGATAGCCGCTCGCCGTAAAGGCAGGAAGATCAGGAGTGGAGCTACAGCCCGTGAGCAGCGCACCGAATAACAGGGCGCAAACGCGCTGAGGAATTGAATTCAGCATGGCAGGTCCCGGCAACAAAAAGGGGCGCTAACGCCCCCTCTTTTAAAGCTAAACCGCAATGCGGAAACTTACTTAACAGCGTCTTTCAGAGCTTTGCCTGAAACGAACGCTGGCACGTTAGCCGCTGCAATTTTGATCTCTTTGCCAGTCTGCGGGTTGCGACCGGTACGCTCAGCGCGGTGGTTCACTTTAAAAGTACCAAAACCAACCAGTTGTACAGCATCACCTTCTTTCAGAGACTCAGTGATCGCAGCCAGGGTAGATTCCAGCGCAGTCTTAGCCTGGGTTTTAGACAGGTCAGCTTTCTCTGCGATCACATCAATCAGTTGAGTCTTGTTCATAAGTTATCCTTAAAGTGTATTTATCGCTTGCTAAGCAACGAGTGCGAGGGAAAAGCCATTCTCAGGCCTTGTTCAGCCGGCACGCACCGATAGCCACAATTTTCAGCCCCCCAAATGTAGACCAGACAGGGGGCCGATGTGAAGCCTCCAGGCGCGGTAATTCGGGCCTGAAGTCACGTTTTCTTGCCTTATTGCTGAAAAAGTATACCGATGTTACTGATTCCCGCTTCGCGCAGGTCTGCACGCAGGCCTTTAATCAATTCCAGGTCGCGCTCCTCGCACTCTGACAGCAGGCGGAAAATCTCCCACTGCAGGTCCCATTCATCGATGACAGCCTGATTTCCGCGCAGCTCTTCGTCGGTCATTTCGCGACCGGCTTGCGTCATTTCCAGAATCGCCACGGTGGTGATCGATGTGCGGCTGACTTCAACGGCGTGCTCCAGCGTTTCACCGCTGAGCTGTGCATGCAGCAGTTCACTTAATGCAACGCAGGCATCAATCGCCGGATGTACACCGTAAACCTCAAAATCGTCACCATCAGGGATCGCCGCTTCAAATTTCTCCAGCTGACCGTCGAAATTGATTTTGGCATCTTTAACCGTCAGGCTTTCCCAGATGAGATCGAGGATGCGGCGATAGAGTTGCGGATCGGCGAATTCGGTCTGCTGACAGAAAGCCCAATAGTTGGGGAACATACGCTCGCAAAGGCAGGCCATGAAAGTCATATGCTGCCAGCTTTCAAGCTTCGCCAGACGCAAATGGACGGGATTCTGTAACATCAAACTTACTCTCAATAGGTTAGCTGGCGGCAGTGTACCGCAAAAGCCGGGCACAAACAGCGTTAAGGCGTGTTTTGCCAGCGCAGAAAGGCCGGGCGTCCGGAGGCGACAGCATCCGCCCAACGCGTCGGTTCAGGCAAACGGTAGCCTGCGGTACAGGCTTCCACCCAATGCAAGGCGCTATCCATGCTGACGCGATGCCCGGTCGAGATAAACAGCGGATTACAGCGCGCTTTACTGCGCCATACCCAGCCAATCTGTTCACCTTTGTCGAGCAGCGGCTGACGACTGCCTGGCTCGGCGTCCAGCTCAGCAAAACGTCCGCACAACCGCTTCTTCGCCACGCCAATGGTGGGCACATCCACCAGCGAACCGAAATGCGCCGCCACGCCAAGCCGACGGGGATGGGAAATACCATGACCATCCACAAACAGCAGATCGGGCAACTGGGAGAGCTGCTGCCAGGCTTCCAGCAGCGCTGGCATTTCGCGGAAGGATAAGAAGCCCGGAATATAGGGCATGGTGGTGGCTACGCGTGCAATGCGATGTTCCACCATCTTTAAGGATGGATACTCGAGGATGACCAGAGCCGCACGCGTGATCTCGCCACCCTGTTCAAATCCCACGTCGGCACCACCAATAAAGCGCGGCGGCAGCACGTCGAAATCATCCTGCCGCACCACATCAGCAGCGCGCTGTAACTGTTCCTGACGAAGTGCGGCTAAATCCACTATCAGCCCTGATGATACGGACGTGACAGACGATGCACCGCTTCAACAAACGCGCCGGCATGCTCAGGTGGCACATCTGGATGGATGCCGTGGCCCAGGTTAAACACGTGGCCTTCGCCCGCGCCAAAACCTTCGAGAATCCCGGCCACTTCCTGCTCGATGCGCGCAGGCGGTGCATACAGCATGGAAGGATCCATGTTGCCCTGCAGCGCCACTTTGTCACCCACGCGACGACGCGCATCGGCGATATCGGTGGTCCAGTCGAGTCCCAGCGCATCACAGCCGGTCGCGGCTATCGCTTCCAGCCATTGGCCGCCGCCTTTGGTGAACAGCGTAATAGGAACGCGGCGACCTTCGTTCTCGTGCAGCACGCTATCGACGATTTTGTGCATGTAATAGAGCGAGAACTCGCGATAGTCGCGGCCAGTCAGCACGCCGCCCCATGTGTCGAACACCATGATCGACTGCGCGCCAGCTTTGATCTGCGCATTCAGGTAAAGAATCACGCTGTCGGCCAGCTTATCCAGCAGCTTGTGCAGGGTTTGCGGCTCGGCGTACATCATCTTCTTAATTTTGGTGAACGCTTTGCTGCTGCCGCCTTCAACCATGTAGGTTGCCAGCGTCCACGGGCTGCCAGAGAAACCGATCAGCGGCACTTCGCCTTTCAGGTTGTGACGAATGGTACGCACCGCGTTCATCACATAACCGAGTTCTTGCTCTGGATCCGGCACCGGCAGCTTGTCGACATCCGCACGGCAGGTGATTGGATTGGAGAAGCGCGGGCCTTCGCCGGTCTCAAAGTAGAGCCCAAGTCCCATCGCATCTGGAATGGTGAGGATATCGCTGAAGAGGATTGCCGCATCCAGCGCATAGCGACGCAGCGGTTGCAGCGTGACTTCACACGCCAGCTCAGCATTCTTACACAGCGACATAAAATCACCGGCTTCAGCGCGCGTGGCTTTGTACTCCGGCAAATAGCGCCCGGCTTGTCGCATCATCCATACCGGCGTGACATCTACCGGCTGACGTAACAGGGCGCGCAGATAACGATCGTTCTTCAGTTCACTCATAATGGGCTCTCTCATGCTAAGGCCGGCAGTGTAGCATTTTCACGCCGCGCTGGCGCGACACAGGGCAACGGTATCTTCAATCAGGCGACGCGCCACCGTACCAGGCGGCGGCAACAGCGGCAGATCGTCATAGCGATACCAACCGGCATCCAGCAGCTCTTTGCCGTCGTGTTGCAGATCGCCGCCGTCATATTCCGCCATATACGCCATCATCAGAGAGTGCGGGAACGGCCACGGCTGCGAGGTAACGTAACGCACGTTTTTTACCCGCACATTGCTCTCCTCCATTACTTCCCGCGCAACCGCTTGTTCTAAGGTTTCGCCCACTTCGACGAAGCCCGCCAGCACGGTGTAGATGTTGTTACGGTGGCGCGCATGATTGGCGAGCAGGATCTCATCGCCACGGCGGATAGCCACGATGATGCACGGCGCAATTTGCGGGTAATAGCGCTCGCGGCAGTGATTGCACAAACAAGCGAACTCGCGTTTGCTGATGTGCATCTCATGGCCGCAATAGCCGCACCAGCGATGCGAGCGGTAAAACTCCGCCAGCTGCACGCCACGTCCGGCGATTTGGAACAGGCCGACATCCTCATCAATCAGTTGGCGCACGGAGCCCATGCTATCCGGACGCGATTCGCGTACCAGCCAGACATTCTCGCCCTGCCACTCGCCGATCAAAATCGCGTTGCTGCCGTTGAGGCCAAAATCGGTGGCTAAGCCATGCGGCAATTCGCCCTGCGGCAACCAAAGTTTTTGCTCATGGCTGACAACCCACCATCCAGCGTCTAAGCTTGAGATCTCACGTTGCATCTTAATCGTTGTCCTTAGCGTCAAATCGCACGCTGAAATCCTAATATTAAGTTTGTAATAAACAACTATAACCTACCTGGAGCCCCATATGCTTAACCAGTTAGAGAACCTGACAGAGCGTGTTGGCGGCGGAAATGAATTGGTTGATTCATGGCTGCGCGCCCGTCGACAGCTGCTCGTCACTTACTACGAGCTTATTGGCATGAAGCCACAAAAAGATGCGTTATCCACGCTGGATGAACAGGCGCTGGATGCATTTTGTCACAACCTGGTGGATTACCTGTCTACTGGCCATTTCAGCGTGTATGAACACATCATTAGTGAGATGCAGGGTGATAGCCCATTAATCGTGGCCGCGCAGATTTATCCGGCACTTGAGGCGAATACCGACCGCATCATGCAGCTCTACGACAGCCATCTGCAGCAAGCGATTAACGATGATAATTGCGTGGATTTTCAAACCGCACTCTCCGAAGTCGGCGAAGTGCTGGAATCGCGCTTTACGCTGGAAGATAAGCTGGTGCAGCTCGCCTGGGACAACCAGCTGGCGCGTCCGCCGGTTGCCAACGACAGTATCATCGCCCGCCCGGCTTAACATCCCGAAGATGTAAAAAACTTGTTATTCAAGAAAAGCCCTCTTATGCTGAACGGGCTTTTTTTAATGCCTCTTCCTGAACCTGAAGAGTCAAATTTTGCGATATAAGCGTAGCGTGCGCAGCGAGTTCACGCTCGGACAGCGCGCAGGGACCGGAGCGTACACGTAGTACGTGACGGTCACGAGCACTGCCCGGGCGTGACATAGCAAGCAAAGTAGCTTATATCGTAAAACACCAACTTGTCGGAGTGCCCTTCGGGGCTGAGACCGTTAATTCGGGATCCGCGGAACCTGATCAGGTTAGTACCTGCGAAGGGAACAAGAGTAGACATTATCAGCACGGTGCATGTTGGCGCCCGGCACCGTACCTGTTACTCCTTCCGAACTCTGGACAAGCAACTTCCAACCTTTACCGGAAACTTGCTATGTCTGCTAAAACTTCTCGTCGTGAACAACGCGCTCAGGCGCAAGAATTTATCGATTCCCTGCAGGGAACCGCTTTCCCCAACTCCAAACGTATCTGGATCACCGGCAGCCGCGCGGATATTCGCGTGCCGATGCGTGAGATACAGCTCAGTCCGACACACATTGGCGGCAGCAAAGAGAATCCGCGCTATGAGCCGAATGAAGCGGTGCCGGTTTACGACACCGCCGGTGCTTATGGCGATCCTCAAGCCACTATTGATGTGCATCAGGGGCTCGCAAGACTGCGCGCCAACTGGATCGAAGAACGCGGTGACAGCGAAACCATCCACCAGCTGAGTTCCAGTTACACTCAGCAGCGTCTGGCGGATGAAGGCCTCGACCATCTGCGTTTTGAGCATCTGCCGCAACCGCGCCGTGCCAAAGCGGGTCACCGGGTTACTCAACTGCACTATGCGCGGCAGGGCATCATCACGCCGGAGATGGAGTTTATTGCGCTGCGTGAAAACATGGGCCGCGAGCGTATTCGCGGTGAAGTGCTGCTACAGCAGCATCCGGGCCACAGTTTTGGCGCTAACTTGCCGGAAAATATCACCGCGGAATTTGTCCGTCAGGAAGTCGCCAGCGGCCGCGCCATCATCCCCTCTAACATCAACCATCCCGAATCCGAACCGATGATTATCGGCCGCAACTTCCTGGTGAAGGTGAATGCCAACATTGGCAACTCTGCGGTGAGCTCATCAATTGAAGAGGAAGTGGAGAAGCTGGTGTGGTCAACGCGCTGGGGCGCAGACACCGTGATGGATCTCTCTACTGGCCGCTACATCCATGAAACGCGTGAGTGGATTTTGCGTAACAGCCCGGTGCCGATTGGTACGGTGCCGATTTATCAGGCGTTGGAGAAAGTGAACGGCATTGCAGAAGATCTCAACTGGGAGATTTTCCGCGACACGCTTCTGGAGCAGGCGGAACAAGGCGTTGACTACTTCACCATTCACGCCGGCGTGCTGCTGCGCTATGTGCCGATGACGGCCAAACGCCTGACCGGCATTGTGTCGCGCGGCGGCTCGATTATGGCGAAATGGTGCCTGTCCCATCACACCGAAAGCTTCCTCTATCTGCACTTCCGCGAGATTTGTGAAATTTGTGCCGCCTACGATGTGGCGCTGTCGCTCGGCGACGGCCTGCGTCCCGGTTCGATTCAGGATGCCAACGATGAGGCGCAATTTGCTGAACTGCATACGCTGGGCGAACTGACCAAAATCGCCTGGGAATACGATGTGCAGGTGATGATTGAAGGTCCGGGCCATGTGCCGATGCAGATGATTCGTCGCAATATGACCGAACAGCTTGAGCACTGTCACGAAGCCCCGTTTTACACGCTTGGCCCGCTCACCACCGATATCGCGCCCGGCTATGACCATTTCACTTCCGGCATCGGCGCGGCCATGATTGGCTGGTTCGGCTGCGCCATGCTGTGTTACGTGACGCCGAAAGAGCACCTCGGTTTGCCGAATAAAGAGGATGTGAAGCAAGGGCTGATCACTTACAAGATCGCCGCACACGCAGCGGATCTGGCGAAAGGTCATCCCGGCGCACAGATCCGCGACAATGCGATGTCGAAAGCGCGTTTTGAATTCCGCTGGGAAGATCAGTTCAATCTGGCGCTCGATCCACACACCGCACGCGCCTATCACGATGAAACCCTGCCGCAGGAATCGGGAAAAGTGGCGCACTTCTGCTCGATGTGCGGCCCGAAATTCTGCTCGATGAAAATTACGCAGGAAGTGCGTGAGTTTGCCGCCCGCCAACAGGCTGAAGCTCAGCCGATTGAGATGGGTATGGCGCAAATGTCGGACGCCTTTCGCAATCGTGGCGGCGAGATCTATCACGCTGCCGATACCCTTAAAGAGGAAAATGTATGACCAACGCCTTTCCTGCCACGGCCCCAAAACTGGGGCTGTATCCGGTTGTTGATAGCGTGGAATGGATCGCGCGCTTGCTGGAAGCCGGTGTGCGCACCATACAGCTGCGCATCAAAGATTGTGAAGATCATGAGGTGGAAGATGCGGTGCGCGAGGCAATTGCACTCGGCAAACAGTATCGCGCTCGCCTGTTTATCAATGATTACTGGCGCTTAGCCATTAAATATCACGCTTATGGCGTGCACCTCGGCCAGGAAGATCTCGATGTGGCCGATCTGGCGGCCATTCGTGAGGCAGGATTGCGTCTGGGTTTATCGACGCATGACGATGCCGAGCTGGATCGGGCTTTGGCACTGCGCCCTTCTTACATTGCGCTTGGCCACATCTATCCTACGCAAACCAAAGACATGCCTTCTGCGCCGCAGGGCGTGGTGGAGTTGAAACGCCACCTGACGCGTTTGCAGGATGTGCCAACCGTGGCGATTGGCGGTATTTCACTGGCGCGCGTGCCGGAAGTGCTGGCTACCGGCGTGGGCAGCATTGCAGTGGTGAGCGCGATAACTCAAGCCGCCGACTGGCGCGCAGCCACGCAGCAGTTGCTGTCACTGGTGGAAAATGGAATCGAACCTGCAGAAGCAATGTAATGCGTGGTAAGTGAGGATGAAACGCTGGAATCTGCCGCGCAGCAGCGTGATGTAGGGGCTGGCGTCATTTCCTGACAAGTCTAAAGTGTGCCTGCCCGCTGTCGCTTGCAGCGGGCCAGGGCTGGTCTTAACCTCTCCCAGCCCTGCCTTTCTTCACATAGTCAGGGAGGAGGTATGCACGGTTTCTATATTGCAAGCCAGCATGGCACGTTCTACCGCTGCACCGAGTTGGGCTATCGCCTGCTCTGTATGCTCATTCATTGGCAAACCGTAATTCAGGCGCAAGCAGTTGCGATACTTACCCGAGGCCGAAAACAGCGAGCCCACTGCAACCTGCATGTTCAGCTCACGCAATTCGGTATTGAGCCTGACTGCATCAAACGCCTCTGGCAATTCAATCCACATCAGGAAACTGCCCTGCGGACGCGACACACAAATTCCGCACGGGAAGTAGTGACGTACCCAGCAACTAAAGGTTTCGTAGTTGCGTTGATACACCTGACGCATGCGGCGCAAATGCGGCAGATAATGACCAAGGCGAATAAACTCGGCTACCGCATGCTGCGGCTGTGTGGCCGTCGAGCCGGTGCTGATGTATTTCATGTGCAGCACGCGATCGCGATAGCGTCCCGGCGCCACCCAACCAACACGCAGCCCCGGTGCCAGCGTCTTGGAGAACGAACTGCACAGCAATACGCGGCCATCGTGATCCAGCGACTTGATAGTAACTGGACGCGGATACTCCCACGCCAGCTCACCGTACACATCGTCCTCAATAATCGCGGCATCGAAACGCTGCGCCAGCGTCACCAGCGCACGTTTGCGAGATTCCGGCATGATAAAGCCCAGCGGATTATTGCAGTTTGGCACCACCACCACCGCTTTGATCGGCCACTGTTCGAACGCAAGTTCCAGCGCTTCCAGGCTGATGCCGGTGACCGAATCGGTGGGAATCTCAATGGCGCGAATGCCGAAGCCACGCAGAGTTTGCATGGTGCCGTGGAAAGTCGGCGACTCCACCGCAATGATGTCACCGGCCTGACATATCGCACGAATCGAAATCGACAACGCTTCATGGCAGCCGGTGGTGATCACGATATCGTCTGCCGTGAGCTGACAACCGCTGTCGATCGTCAGGCGAGCAATCTGTTCGCGCAGTGCCGCGACGCCCAGCAAACTGTCATAGTTGAGCTGATCAATATCCTGCTTCTGCGCCATACGGCTCTGAATTTTCCACAGCGGTTTCAACGTGGGCTGGGTCAGATCAGGCATACCGCTGCCGAGTTGCAACACATCGCTATTAGTTCGGCTGCTGAGCAACTCCAGCACAGATTCCCATTGCGTGATTTCCACCGGACGCTGTGCAGGTCGGGTGATGGCCGGCATCGGCGGCGTCGCTTTGCGTGTTGCAACGAAATATCCGGAACGTGGCTGCGGCACGATCAGCTGCTTCTCTTCCAGCAGATGATATGCCTGCTGAACGGTGCTGATACTCACGCCGTGTTCCAGGCTAAGCGTGCGTACCGACGGCAAGCGCTCGCCGCTGCGGTACAGCCCTTGCTCGATACGATCCGAAAGCAAACATGCTAAATGTTGGTAGCGCGTCATCGTATGCCTCACTCGGCCATTAATTATAATAAACCAGTACAGATAGCCTTCATTATTACCATTCAGATCCACCACAACGCAATCTGTATGTTAAAGATAAGTGATTTTTGCGTCTGTATCATAATACGCAGGAATTAGACAATGCATCTCAGGCAACCTACTGAGGGCAAGGATTATGGAATTCGATCAAAACCGCGCGGCTAAACCATTTGACGTCACTTTACTGGATATCTTCCGCGGCGCAGTGCGTATGGTTAAACACTGGAAAGCACGACGTGAAACTCACCGCATTCTGTCAAAACTGAGTGATAACCAGCTCCGCGACATCGGACTGACCCGCGAAGATGTCTGCCGCAAGTTCTGACAAAATGAAGACGAAAAAAAACCCTGCCGAGGCAGGGTTTTTTATTGGTCAGCTTTAGCAGACGAATTACTCGTCGTCGCTTCCGCCCAGACCGGCGTTCAGCAATTCAGCCAGGCTCGCAGAGGCTTCATCCGCAGTGACCTGCGGTGCAACCGGTGCTTCGCCCGCAGAGCGGCGACGCATACGATCCTGGTGATAAGCATAACCGGTACCGGCTGGGATCAGACGACCCACGATGACGTTCTCTTTCAGGCCGCGCAGTTCATCACGCTTACCTGCAACTGCTGCTTCGGTCAGGACACGCGTGGTCTCCTGGAACGATGCTGCAGAGATGAACGATTCGGTTGCCAGTGACGCTTTGGTGATACCCAGCAGATCGCGCATGAATGTTGCGCCGATTTTGCCATTCGCTTCAAGTTCACGGTTAGAGATCTTGATGCGAGAGTATTCAGCCTGCTCACCTTCCAGGAAGTCGGTGCTTCCCACGCTCGAGATGGTTGCTTTACGCAGCATCTGACGAACGATGACTTCGATGTGTTTATCGTTAATCTTAACGCCTTGCAGACGGTAAACTTCCTGCACTTCGTTAGTGATGTAACGGGTCACAGCATGGACGCCACGCAGACGCAGGATGTCGTGCGGAGACTCTGGGCCGTCAGATACGACGTCACCACGTTCTACGCGCTCACCTTCGAATACGTTAAGCTGACGCCATTTTGGAATCATCTCTTCGTACGGATCGCTACCATCAACCGGCGTAATCACCAGACGACGTTTACCTTTGGTCTCTTTACCGAAGGAGATGATACCGCTGATCTCCGCCAGGATTGCTGGCTCTTTCGGACGACGCGCTTCGAACAAGTCAGCAACGCGCGGCAGACCACCGGTAATATCCTTGGTACCGCCAGATTCCTGCGGAACACGCGACAGCGTGTCACCGGCACTGATCTTAACGCCATCTTCCAACTGAACAATTGCTTTGCCCGGCAGGAAGTACTGTGCTGGCATGTCGGTACCTGGAATCAGAACATCATTTCCGTTGGCATCGATAATTTTCAGCGCAGGACGCAGATCTTTACCACCCGCAGTACGTTCTGCAGAATCCAGAACCACCAGCGATGACAGACCGGTTAAGTCGTCAGTCTGACGCGTAATGGTCTGACCGTCGATCATGTCAGTGAAGCGAATGAAACCGCCCACTTCGGTGATGACCGGCATGGTATGTGGATCCCAGTTTGCTACGGTCTCGCCCGCGGCAACCTGCTCGCCATCACCTTTAGCCATAACCGCACCGTAAGGTACTTTATAGCTCTCTTTGGTACGACCGAACTCGTCGATCATTTTCAGCTCAACGTTACGTGAAACGATAACCAGTTTCCCTGAGGAGTTGGTTACTGACTTCGCGTTGGTCAGCTTGATAGTACCTTTGTTCTTCACCTGGATGCTGGATTCAGCAGCCGCACGAGATGCCGCACCACCGATGTGGAACGTACGCATCGTCAGCTGTGTACCCGGCTCACCGATGGACTGTGCTGCGATAACACCGATGGCCTCACCTTTGTTGATGATGTGACCACGTGCCAGATCGCGACCGTAGCAGTGTGCACACACACCGAAGTCGGTTTCACAGCCAACAACCGAGCGCACTTTGATCGCATCGACTGAATTCAGTTCGATCACATCACACCAGTGCTCATCGATCAGGGTGTTACGCGGGATCAGGATGTCCGCAGTGCCCGGCTTCAGAACGTCTTCAGCCGTTACACGACCCAGTACACGTTCACGCAGCGGCTCTTTAACGTCGCCACCTTCGATGACCGGAGTCATCATGATGCCTTCGAACGTGCCGCAGTCATCTTCGGTAACAACCAGATCCTGCGCTACATCTACCAGACGACGCGTCAGATAACCGGAGTTAGCGGTTTTCAGTGCGGTATCCGCAAGACCTTTACGCGCACCGTGCGTGGAGATGAAGTACTGGAGTACGTTCAGACCTTCACGGAAGTTCGCGGTGATCGGCGTTTCGATGATTGAGCCATCTGGCTTAGCCATCAGACCACGCATACCGGCCAGCTGACGAATCTGTGCAGCAGAACCACGCGCACCGGAGTCGGCCATCATGTAGATGCTGTTGAACGATACCTGCTGCTCTTCTTCGCCATGACGGTTGATCACGGTTTCAGTTTGCAGGTTATCCATCATCGCTTTGGAAACGCGTTCGTTAGCGGCGGCCCAAATATCGATAACTTTGTTGTAACGTTCGCCAGCAGTTACCAGACCAGACTGGAACTGTTCCTGAATCTCAGCAACTTCCGCTTCCGCTTCGGCTACGATTTCCGCTTTCTTCGCTGGGATTACCATGTCGTCGATACCTACAGAGGCACCTGAACGGGCTGCGTAAGCAAAACCGGTGTACATGGTTTGGTCAGCAAAGATAACGGTCGGCTTCAGGCCCAGGATGCGGTAACAGGTGTTCAGCATCTTGGAAATCGCTTTCTTACCCAACGCCTGGTTGACGATGGAGTAAGGCAGGCCTTTCGGAACGATCATCCACAGAATCGAACGACCAATGGTGGTGTCGATAATGCTGGTTTTCGCAACGAACTCTTCCTGCTCGTTCTTGGTATATTCAGTGATACGCACTTTAACGCGTGCATGCAGCTCGGCCAGGCCAGCGCGGTAAACACGCTCAGCTTCTTTCGGGCCAGTCAGCACCATGCCTTCGCCTTTGGCGTTCACTTTGTCGCGGGTCATGTAGTACAGACCCAGAACAACGTCCTGTGAAGGAACGATGATTGGCTCGCCGTTCGCTGGTGACAGAATGTTGTTGGTCGACATCATCAGCGCACGCGCTTCCAGCTGGGCTTCCAGCGTCAGCGGTACGTGAACAGCCATCTGGTCACCATCGAAGTCGGCGTTATATGCCGCACAAACCAGCGGGTGCAGCTGGATCGCTTTACCTTCGATCAGAACCGGTTCAAACGCCTGGATACCCAAACGGTGCAGAGTTGGTGCACGGTTCAGCAGTACCGGGTGTTCGCGGATCACTTCGTCCAGGATATCCCAAACGACAGCTTCTTCGCGCTCAACCATTTTCTTAGCGGCTTTGATGGTGGTGGCCAGGCCACGCAGTTCCAGCTTGCCGTAGATGAACGGTTTGAACAGCTCAAGAGCCATTTTCTTCGGCAGACCGCACTGATGCAGACGCAGGTATGGACCAACGGTGATAACTGAACGGCCAGAGTAGTCAACACGTTTACCCAACAGGTTCTGACGGAAACGACCCTGTTTACCTTTGATCATGTCTGCCAGAGATTTCAGCGGACGCTTGTTCGAGCCAGTGATGGCGCGACCGCGACGGCCGTTATCCAGCAGTGCATCAACCGCTTCCTGCAGCATACGTTTTTCGTTACGTACGATGATATCTGGCGCAGCCAGATCCAGCAGGCGTTTCAGACGGTTGTTACGGTTGATCACGCGACGATACAGATCGTTCAGATCCGACGTAGCGAAACGACCACCGTCCAGCGGTACCAGCGGACGCAGATCTGGCGGCAGAACCGGCAGAACGGTCAGGATCATCCACTCTGGCTTGTTACCAGACTGAACGAACGCTTCCAGCAGCTTGATACGCTTGGTCAGCTTTTTACGTTTGGTCTCGGAGTTGGTCTCGTTCAGCTCTTCACGCAGCTGCTCGCACTCTTGCTCCAGATCCATGTTTTTCAGCAGCGCCTGGATAGCTTCCGCACCCATCTTCGCGTCGAATTCGTCACCGAACTCTTCCAGCGCGTCAAGGTACTGCTCTTCCGTCAGAATCTGGCGTTTCTCCAGATTGGTCATGCCGCCTTCGATAACCACATAAGATTCGAAGTACAGCACGCGCTCGATATCACGCAGTGGCATATCCAGCAGCAAGCCGATACGCGAAGGCAGTGATTTCAGGAACCAAATGTGCGCAGTCGGTGAAGCCAGCTCAATGTGGCCCATGCGCTCACGACGTACTTTGGTCTGTGTAACTTCAACGCCACACTTCTCACAGATCACGCCGCGATGTTTTAAACGCTTGTACTTACCGCACAGGCATTCGTAATCTTTTACCGGTCCGAAAATACGGGCACAGAAAAGACCGTCACGCTCAGGCTTAAAGGTACGGTAGTTAATGGTTTCCGGCTTTTTAACTTCACCAAAAGACCATGAACGGATCATGTCTGGCGAGGCCAGAGCAATTTTGATCGCATCAAACTCTTCGGTCTTAGTTTGCGCTTTCAGAAACTTAAGTAAGTCTTTCACGGATTAGCTCCCGTCGGAGTGGAACTCTCAGGGACGCGCACCCGAAGTGCACGTCCCGTAACCAGTACTTGCGAGTACTTACTCGTCTTCCAGCTCGATGTTGATACCCAGCGAGCGAATCTCTTTCAACAGTACGTTGAAGGATTCCGGCATGCCCGGTTCCATCTGATGGTTACCGTCGACGATGTTTTTATACATCTTCGTACGGCCGTTAACGTCATCAGATTTAACGGTAAGCATTTCCTGCAGGGTATACGCGGCACCGTATGCTTCCAGTGCCCACACTTCCATCTCACCGAAGCGCTGTCCACCGAACTGCGCTTTACCACCCAGCGGCTGCTGAGTAACCAAGCTGTAAGAACCGGTAGAACGTGCGTGCATCTTGTCGTCGACCAGGTGGTTCAGTTTCAGCATGTACATGTAACCTACGGTTACCTGACGCTCAAACTGCTCACCGGTACGGCCGTCGAACAGGGTGATCTGACCGGAAGAAGGCAATCCGCCGAGCTGCAGCAGCTCTTTGATTTCGCTCTCTTTCGCACCGTCAAACACCGGAGTCGCGATTGGCATACCCTTTTTCAGGTTCTCTGCCAGACGCAGTACTTCGTCATCTGTAAAGGTGTTCAGGTCAACTTTCTGACGCACATCAGTGCCCAGATCGTAAGCACGCTGGATGAACTCACGCAGTTTGGAGACTTCTTCCTGCTTCTTCAGCATCGCATTGATTTTTTCACCAATGCCTTTCGCCGCCATACCGAGGTGAGTTTCCAGGATCTGACCGATGTTCATACGCGATGGTACGCCCAGCGGGTTCAGTACGATGTCGACCGGCGTACCGTTCTCATCGTAAGGCATGTCTTCGATAGGGTTGATCTTAGAGATAACACCCTTGTTACCGTGACGACCTGCCATCTTGTCACCAGGCTGGATCTGACGTTTAACCGCCAGATACACCTTAACGATTTTCAGCACGCCTGGTGCCAGATCATCGCCTTGGGTGATCTTGCGACGCTTAGCTTCAAGTTTCTTCTCAAACTCGTGCTTCAGTTCGTCGTACTGCTCAGCCAGCTGCTCCAGAGAGTTCTGCTTCTCTTCGTCAGTCAGGCCCAGCTCCAGCCAGCGCTCACGTGGCAGTTTGTCCAGCTTCTCAGCTTCAACACCACCAGAGATCAGTACTGCCTGGATACGACCAAACAGGCCAGCTTCGAAGATCTGCAGTTCTTCAGACAGGTCTTTCTTAACCTGCTTCAGCTGCATCTCTTCGATTTCCAGCGCGCGCTTGTCTTTTTCCACGCCATCGCGGGTGAAGACCTGCACGTCGATAACAGTACCGGATACGCCGTTCGGAACGCGCAGTGACGAATCTTTCACGTCAGAGGCTTTTTCACCGAAGATCGCACGCAGCAGTTTCTCTTCTGGCGTCAGCTGGGTTTCACCTTTCGGCGTTACCTTACCAACCAGAATGTCGCCACCGGTCACTTCCGCACCGATATACACAATGCCGGATTCATCCAGTTTAGAAAGCGCAGCTTCACCCACGTTCGGGATATCAGCGGTGATCTCTTCTGGCCCCAGCTTGGTGTCGCGAGACACACATGCCAGTTCCTGGATGTGGATAGTGGTGAAACGGTCTTCCTGAACCACACGCTCGGATACGAGGATGGAGTCTTCGAAGTTGTAACCGTTCCATGGCATGAACGCCACGCGCATGTTCTGACCCAGCGCCAGTTCACCGAGGTCGGTAGACGGGCCATCTGCCAGCACGTCGCCACGCTCAATCGGCTCACCCAGATTGACACACGGCATCTGGTTGATGCAGGTGTTCTGGTTAGAACGGGTGTACTTGGTCAGGTTGTAGATGTCGATACCCGCTTCGCCCGGATACATCTCTTCTTCGTTAACTTTGATAACGATACGAGAAGCATCTACGTACTGAACGGTACCACCACGTTTCGCGACGGCAGTTACACCGGAGTCAACCGCTACTGCACGTTCCATACCGGTACCAACCAGCGGCTTATCAGCGCGCAGAGTTGGAACCGCCTGACGTTGCATGTTCGCACCCATCAAGGCGCGGTTAGCATCATCGTGCTCCAGGAACGGAATCAGTGACGCACCGACAGAAACCACCTGTTGGGTGGAAACGTCCATGTAGTCAACCTGATCGCGGCTGAACAGGCTTGACTCACCCTTGCTACGGCAGGTGACGAGATCGTCAACAAAGCTGCCATCTTCAGCGAGGTTGGTGTTCGCCTGAGCGATAACGTAGTTACCCTCTTCAATTGCAGAGAGGTAATGAATTTCATCACCCACTTTACCGTCAACAACGCGACGATACGGGGTTTCAAGGAAACCGTATTCGTTAGTCTGCGCGTAAACAGAGAGTGAGTTGATCAGACCGATGTTCGGGCCTTCCGGGGTTTCGATAGGACATACACGACCGTAGTGGGTTGGGTGTACGTCACGTACTTCGAAGCCGGCGCGCTCACGGGTCAGACCGCCTGGGCCCAGAGCAGAGATACGACGTTTGTGCGTAATCTCAGACAACGGGTTGTTCTGATCCATAAACTGGGACAGCTGGCTTGAACCGAAGAACTCTTTCACCGCCGCCGAAATCGGCTTAGCGTTGATCATGTCCTGAGGCATCAGCGTATCGAGGTCGCCCAGAGACAGACGCTCTTTAACTGCACGTTCAACACGTACCAGACCCACACGGAACTGGTTTTCTGCCATTTCGCCAACAGAACGAATACGACGGTTACCGAGGTGATCGATATCATCCACTTCACCGATACCGTTACGGATACCGATAAGCTTTTTCATCACTTCGATGATGTCGTCTTTGCTCAGGATACCTGAACCTTCGATCTCATCACGCAGCAGAGAACGGTTGAACTTCATGCGGCCAACCGCAGAAAGATCGTAACGATCTTCAGAGAAGAACAGGTTCTCGAACAGGTTTTCAGCGGCTTCACGCGTTGGTGGCTCACCAGGACGCATCATGCGGTAGATCTCAACCAGCGCGCTTAAGCGATCGTTGGTTGGGTCGACACGCAGGGTCTCGGAGATGTACGCACCGTGATCCAGGTCGTTGGTGAACAGCGTTTCAATGCGCTTGTGGCCTGACTGGCTCAGTTTCGCCAGCAGATCCAGTGACAATTCCATGTTCGCAGGAACGATCAGCTCGCCGGTGTTCAGATCGACGTAGTCTTTAGCAACCACTTTGCCAGCAATATATTCAACTGGCACTTCGATGTGCTGAATGTTGTCTTTTTCCAGCTGACGGATGTGGCGCGCAGTGATGCGACGACCTTTCTCAACGTAGACCGTGCCGTTTGCTTCGATATCGAAGGAGGCGGTTTCACCACGCAGGCGCTCAGGCACCAGTTCCATCTGCAGTTTGTTATCGCGGATTTCATAAACGACTTTATCAAAGAACAGATCAAGGATTTGTTCTGAGGTGAAGTTTAACGCGCGCAGAATGATACTGGCCGGCAGCTTACGACGACGGTCAATACGGACGAAGAGGTTGTCTTTCGGGTCAAACTCGAAGTCGAGCCATGAACCGCGGTAAGGGATGATACGTGCGTTATACAGCACTTTACCGGAAGAGTGCGTTTTACCCTTATCGCTGTCGAAGAACACGCCAGGACTACGGTGCAGCTGAGAAACGATAACACGCTCAGTACCATTGATAACAAAGGTACCGTTGTCCGTCATGAGTGGAATCTCACCCATGTAGACTTCTTGTTCTTTAATGTCTTTTACGGTGCCTTCCGGCGCTTCGCGCTCGTAGATCACCAGACGCAGTTTCACGCGCAGCGGTGCCGAATAGGTCACGCCACGGATCTGACATTCAGTTACGTCAAAGACAGGCTCACCCAAACGGTAGCTGACATACTGCAACTCAGAGTTGCCGCTGTAGCTTGAGATTGGGAATACGGAGCGGAAGGCTGCTTCCAGACCGTACTGGCCTTCTGGATCTTGCTCGATGAACTTCTGGAACGAGTCAAGCTGGATAGAAAGGAGATAAGGTATGTCCAAAACTTGTGGACGTTTACCAAAATCCTTACGAATACGTTTTTTCTCGGTATAGGAGTAAACCATGGGGTTCCTCAGCTAGCTGACATGTCGAACCACGCTGTCCGTCCTGAAAAGGACAGTTCATGCAACACTATTTTTTGTTTTTCATGCGATGCGTAGCACCCCATGCAATACATCTTTCTATCACTCTTAAATCATTTCATCGCCGTTGTTCAGGCAGGGAACCTTCGCAGGAGAGCGATATATTAAGGCGTCGATAGAAAAAGATATTGAAGAGGAATGACGGACAAACAGTGCGAAACGCCATCATTCCCCTGTAGCGCAAAAAGGCTGGTGACCTAAACAGTCACCAGCCATCAGCCTAATGTTACTCAGGCTGCAACCCGAAGGTTGTCTTACTTAACTTCAACTTCAGCGCCAGCTTCTTTCAGAGCAGCTTCAAGAGCGGCTGCGTCATCTTTGCTGATGCCTTCTTTGATAGTACCAGTAGCTTCAACCAGGTCTTTAGCTTCTTTCAAGCCCAGGCCAGTTGCAGTACGTACTGCTTTGATTACTGCGACTTTATTAGCGCCAACAGCTTTCAGAATTACGTCGAATTCAGTTTTCTCTTCAACAGCTTCAGCTGGGCCAGCAGCAACAGCTACAGCGGCAGCAGCAGAAACGCCGAATTTTTCTTCCATAGCAGAAACCAGCTCAACTACTTCCATTACGGACATAGCGGCAACAGCTTCCAGAATTTGGTCTTTAGTGATAGACATATCGATTGTTCCTAAAAATCAGAAAAAGTTTATACGGTAGCAAGCACGAAGGAAAAGAATTTGGCCTTAAGCCGCTTCTTTTGCATCGCGCACAGCAGCCAGAGTACGGACCAGTTTGCCAGCAGCGGCTTCTTTCATGGTCGACATCAGACGTGCCAGTGCTTCTTCGTAAGTCGGCAGAGTTGCCAGACGGTCAATATTGGCCGCCGTGATCAGCTCACCTTCAAAGGCTGCAGCTTTGACCTCAAATTTTGCATTCGCTTTCGCGAAATCTTTGAACAGACGAGCAGCAGCGCCCGGGTGTTCCAAAGAGTATGCAATCAGGGTCGGACCAACAAACGTGTCTTTCAGGCACTCGAAAGGAGTACCTTCAACGACGCGGCGCAGCAGGGTGTTACGAACAACACGCATGTAAACGCCAGCTTCACGACCTGCTTTACGCAGTTCGGTCATTTTATCAACGGTCACGCCACGGGAATCCGCAACAACCGCTGAAAGCGCGCCTTTGGCTACTTCGCTAACTTCAGCAACAATCGCTTGTTTGCCTTGAAGATTTAATGCCATTAGCTTTTGCTCCTGGATTGACCGGGAATAATTTCCCGGAACTCACTTCACTTATTCACCCGAAGGCGATAAGCGCTATTACACGGTGAGCAGAATCCAGCGAAGAAATAATTCTTTTTGGTTCTGTCACCGTCTACGCAGGATATTAAGCAAGATATTCGAAAATATTCTGCTCCTGCGGTCTCGGACGGAGGCCAGGATAAGGCCTGGCTCCAACCTAAGCGACTGAACAACTAAGTGTTTAGACTTTGTCACTCACTCGCTTTGAATCTGGGTTCTGAATTGCGTAAACAACCAGAACAACGGGCGTAAGATTCTAGATGAATTTTTCGCCCGTTACAAGCAGCAATTAGTTTGCTGATGCACTCAGACCAGCCTGGTCAACGGCAACGCCGGCGCCCATGGTGGTAGAGATGCTGACTTTCTTGATGTACACGCCTTTCGCCTGCGATGGTTTAGCTTTTTTCAGCGCAACCAGCAGAGATTCCAGGTTTTCTTTCAATTTGTCAGTGTCAAAATCCACTTTACCGATGGTGGTGTGGATGATGCCGTTTTTGTCGTTACGATAACGAACCTGACCTGCTTTAGCATTTTTAACTGCTTCAGCAACGTTAGGCGTTACAGTACCAACTTTCGGGTTTGGCATCAGACCGCGTGGGCCCAGAACCTGGCCCAACTGGCCAACAACGCGCATTGCATCTGGAGATGCGATAACAACGTCAAAGTTCATTTCGCCTTTTTTGATCTGCTCAGCCAGGTCTTCCATACCAACCAGCTCTGCGCCAGCTGCTTTAGCAGCTTCAGCGTTTGCACCTTGGGTGAAGACGGCAACACGTACTGAACGACCAGTACCGTGTGGCAGAACGGTCGCGCCGCGCACGTTCTGATCAGATTTACGTGCATCGATGCCGAGGTTAACAGCAACGTCAACGCTTTCAACGAACTTGGCAGTAGCCAGTTCTTTCAGCAGAGCAACAGCTTCGTTGATGTCGTACTGCTTAGTAGCATCAACTTTGTCACGGATTACGCTCATGCGCTTGGTCAGCTTAGCCATTTCTTAATCCTCTACTACCAGGCCCATGGAACGAGCAGTACCTTCGATAGAGCGAGTCATCGCTTCTACGTCAGAACCAGTCATGTCCGCAGCTTTAGTTTCTGCGATTTCACGTACCTGAGCACGGGAAACTTTACCGACTTTGTCTTTGTTCGGCTTACCAGAACCAGACTTGATGCCCGCTGCTTTTTTCAGCAGTACGGCAGCCGGAGGCGTTTTGGTAACGAAGGTGAAAGAACGGTCACTGTATACGGTGATAACAACAGGAGTAGGCAGGCCTTTCTCCAGGGATTCAGTCTTAGCGTTGAACGCTTTGCAGAATTCCATGATGTTAACACCCTGCTGACCCAGTGCTGGACCAACAGGTGGACTTGGGTTAGCCATACCAGCTGCAACTTGCAACTTAACGTAGGCTTGTACTTTCTTGGCCATGATAATTCCTCAATTGGGTTATAGCGCCTGAAAAACAGGCTCCCCGTGATAACGATTTATATGCCGTTGCCGGCACATAAAAACAAAAGGCGCGAAATTATAGGTAAATTTCGCGCCTTCTGCAAGAGCTAAAAAGTGAACAAAAGGGTTAACCTTTCTCCACCTGAGCGAAGTCGAGTTCCACTGGCGTTGCACGACCAAAGATGGAAACAGACACTTTCAAGCGGCTCTTCTCGTAGTCCACTTCTTCGACCACGCCGTTGAAGTCGGCAAACGGGCCGTCGCTGACGCGTACCATCTCGCCTGGCTCGAACAGCGTTTTTGGACGCGGCTTATCACCCACCTGCTGCAGGCGGTTCATAATCGCATCAACTTCTTTATCACTGATTGGCGCAGGACGGTCAGAAGTACCACCGATAAAGCCCATTACACGCGGTACACTGCGCACTAAGTGCCAGCTGGCGTCATTCATTACCATCTGAACCAATACGTAGCCAGGGAAGAATTTACGTTCGCTTTTGCGACGCTGTCCGCCACGGATTTCGACGACTTCTTCTGTCGGCACCATGACTTCGCCAAAAAGCTCTTCCATGTTGTGCAGTTTGATATGCTCGTGCAGCGATTTCGCTACGCGGGCTTCAAAACCGGAGAACGCCTGAACGACGTACCAGCGTTTTTTTGGAGCTTCAGACATCTCAGAACCTCAGGCCAGTGATAAACGATACCAGACGGACCAGAATACCATCCAGCCCCCACAAAATCAGTGACATCACGGCAGTTACCGCGGCAACGATTAACGTGGTGTGCAATGTTTCCTGGCGAGTCGGCCAAATGACCTTACGCATTTCGGTTTTAGCTTCACGAGCAAATGCCACAGTCGCTTTGCCTTTGATTGTCAGCAAAGCAATGCCGCCTGCTGCAGCGATCAGCACAACCACAGCCAGCGCGCGCAGCGGCAGTGTTACATCGCGATAGATATAGTTGCCGACGATTGCTACCAGGAGCAATGCGATCACAACTACCCATTTCATCGCTTCAAGGCCGCGCCCGCTTCCTTGAGCTTCGGTATTCGCACTCATAAACCAACCTGCCACAATAATTCAGAAACTATACTGCCCCGCAGTGCGAGGCATCCAAACCGAATGAGCTTTTGAGCGTAACTCGGTATCCAACGCCGTGAAACAGAGCCTGTCTCAGCAATGATTATGATGCAAAATCACTGATGAGCCAGGTTCTATACAACAGCGTGCAAAAAGGGCATCAAATGATGCCCTTTCCTTGTGCATTGCGTCAAATCTTATCGCAATTAAGCGATAATTGTAGCAACAACACCCGCACCAACGGTACGGCCGCCTTCACGGATAGCGAAGCGCAAGCCCTCATCCATCGCGATTGGGTGGATCAGCTCAACGGTCATCTGAACGTTGTCGCCTGGCATTACCATCTCAACGCCATCTGGCAGCTCAACGTTGCCGGTCACGTCAGTTGTACGGAAGTAGAACTGTGGACGATAGCCTTTGAAGAACGGAGTATGACGGCCGCCTTCATCTTTAGACAGAACGTAAACTTCCGAAGTGAACTTGGTATGCGGCTTGATTGAAGCCGGCTTAGCCAGAACCTGG
>NZ_JACAPA010000004.1:0-80710 GCF_013385945.1 Pantoea sp. B9002 | reverse complement strand
TACCGCGCGAATATATAGCTGATATTTTAGGAAGGCAATAAAGCGAGGCGATCTTTGCGATATGATTTATATAGGAAATTTCTTATCATTTGAGTTAAACCACTGATGAACCCTAATAAAGTGACTAGGATTTTTCTCAAAATTATTTTTGACCTGGAGTGCCATTTTTCAGCAGAGATACTTTTACAGGAATCAATAATACAATGGCGCTAATTGTTACTGAAGGGTGATGTTGTCCAGCCGAAGGGGCATAACCCATAAAAAACCCGGCGTACGCCGGGTTTTGCTTAGGCTACATTCTCAATCAAACGGTTAACTGTAAGCGTGCAGCGTGCGTTGGCACAGCGCTGAACGGACGCAATCCTCTTTGCCGAAACGCACCACGCCGATCATCTCATCCTCTTCGAAGCGCGCTAACGCATCGGCAAGGCCAGACTTGGCATGGGACGGCAGGTCGCACTGGGTGATATCGCCGTTGACGATAACCGTCACGTTTTCACCCAGGCGAGTCAGGAACATCTTCATCTGTGCAGCGGTAACGTTTTGTGCCTCATCAAGGATCACCACCGCATTTTCAAAGGTACGTCCACGCATGTAGGCGAAGGGCGCGATCTCTACCTTGGCAATTTCCGGCCGCAGGCAGTATTGCATAAAGGAAGCGCCGAGACGTTTAACCAGAACGTCATATACCGGTCGGAAATAAGGCGCGAATTTCTCGGAAATGTCTCCGGGGAGGAAACCGAGATCTTCATCCGCCTGCAGAACCGGGCGCGTCACGATAATCCTTTCGATATCCTTATTGATCAGGGCCTCAGCCGCTTTGGCTGCGCTAATCCAGGTTTTTCCGCAGCCGGCTTCACCGGTGGCGAAAATAAGCTGTTTCGTTTCTATGGCATGGAGATAGTGTGCCTGAGCTTCATTTCTGGCTTCAATCGGCCCGCGGTCACGTGCATCACGCGCCATACCAATCGAATCCAACCCACCCATTTGCACCAGCGAAGTGACCGATTCTTCTTCACGCTGACGGTGACTGCGAGAGTCGCTACGAATAACGCGTCTTGCTTCACGACGTGCTTTGATCACTGCTTTCTGTCTTCCCATAGTGGCACCTTACAGTTGGTTTCATTTATCGCGGCGGATCACCCGCGGCGATGACTTGAACGCTTTAGAGGTTTATTTGGCTTCCTTGTAAGCCGTGTCGAGCCAGTGAGAATGGTGTGCATCAGCGCCGAGACGCAGGCGCGCACCGGTAAAGAAAATGAGATTGAACGAGAACGATGTTTGAAAAGTAGCGAGGTTACGTTGGAGGGAAGAAATCCCCCGCAGTGTACTGCGTGTAGTGAAACTATTTAACTGTCCCAGAGAGAGACGAATCATGCGCGAACTCCAGTGGCTTAACCACACAACTGACAACGCTTATGAATAAAGTGCATCATATTTGCGGTGGTTTGCAACAGTAATTTTACGTCACGTTAAAGAAAAAATGATAAGCGAAGCCTGAGCGCCTTCACCTTAAATTAAATTTAGTAGATTTATCAGATAGATGATTTATTGGCGGTTAAGCGAAGTTTTTAGGAACATTCGGAAACGGCTGCATCCAGCGGAAAGTTTAAGGAATACTTAACAAACGCGCCTGCGAAGCGGTAGCCATCGCAGGCGCTGCACATTTATTAATCAGGCCTGCAATAAAGGTTGCCCGAGATAATGATTTTTATCCGCCACGCCCGGCAGCGCGAAAAAGTATCCACCGCCAATCGGGCGAATATATTCTTCCAGCGCTTCGCCATTGAGACGCTGCTGCACGGTAATAAAGCCTTTGGTTAAATCATGCTGGTAGCAAACAAACAATAAACCCATATCCAGCTGGCCCGATCCGGTAATACCGCTGGAATAGCTGTAACCGCGACGCAGCATCAAACTGCTGTCGGTTTGCGGCGTGCGCGGATTAGCGAGACGAATATGCGCATCCAGCGCGATCAAATCCCCATCGAGATCTTTGCTGTAATCCGGTACGTCATGCTCGTTTTTCATGCCGAGCGGCGCGCCGGATAACTTCTCACGACCGAAGATGGTTTGCTGCTCGCCGAGCGGCGTGCGGTCCCACATCTCAACATGAAAACGGATGATGCGCACCGCCTGATAGCTGCCGCCGCGCGTCCATGTCGGTTCCTGCTGCTCGTCGGTGACCCACAACAGCTGGTTCATCAACGCTGGATTATGGGTATCAGGATTGGCGGTGCCATCTTTGAAGCCCAGCAGGTTGATCGGTGTTTCTTTGCCGTTGCTGCGCGCCGCGTGGTCGGCAATAAAGCCGTCACGACGCCAGCGCACCGCCAGCAGATCCGGCGTGCGTTTGATGATGTCTCGCAGCGCGTGAATCACCGTATCCTGAGTGTTAGCGCAAATCTGGAGCAGCAGGTCGCCGTGGCACTGTTCCGCATCCAGCGAATCGTTGGGAAAACGCGTCATGGTTTGCAGCTGTGCAGGCTTGTGTTTGCTCAAGCCGAAGCGCTCATCAAACAGCGAGGTGCCCACCGATAACGTCATGGTGAGATTATCGGGTGCGATATCGGCACCGAGAATCCCCGAATCCATCGGCGGCAGCTGCGGATTAGTAACCGCCGGCGCCGGTCCACCTTGCGTGAGAAACGCGAAGCGATCGGTTAGCAAGCGGAACAGACGTTCAAGGTCAGCTTTGTCGCTCGCCAGCACATCAAACGCCACCAGCATCATTGAGGCCTGCTGCGGCGTGACAATACCGGCCTGATGGGCACCGTAAAAAGGTTGCGCCTGCTGACGCGAGTTGGGTGCAACCGTGCCGGGAGAGAAGCTATCGGCGGCTGCCGTGTGGAACGGACAACCGCCGCCGAGGGCGGCCGCGCCGCCCAACATGCCTAATCCCTGCAATAATCGACGACGCGACGGCTGCGCCGCGTCATTTTTATCACTCATGATCAGTCGAGACCCAAGGTTCCACGCAGCAGGGAGAGATCTTCCGCCAGCGTGGTAATCGGGCCTTTCAGCGCGTTACGGTCAGCGGTGGTCAGTTTTTCGTACGATTCAAAGCCGTCTTTGGTGCGATATTTGCTGAGAATGCCGTCCACTTTCTTAAAATTAGCATCCACTTTCGCCAGCAGCTGCGGATTGTTTTTCTGCAGCAGCGGACGCAGCAGATCAACGATTTTCTGCGCGCCATCGATGTTGGCCTGGAAGTCAGAGAGGTCGGTACGGCTGTAACGATCCTCTTCACCAGAGATCTTGCTGGAGGCCACTTCCTCGATCAGACCGGCCGCGCCGCCGACCACTTTCGCCGGTGGGAACGCCAGTTCGCTGATGCGGGTTTGCAGATCCAGCACGTCCTGATTCAGCTTAGTGGCAAACTCTTCCGCACCTTTGGTGGTGTTATCGGCGAACAGGATTTTTTCCAGGCGGTGGAAACCGGTGAATTTCGGATCTTCGTTTTTCTTTTCGAAGTCATCTTCACGCGCATCAATACTGCCATCGAGATCGGAGAACAGCTCAGCAATCGGTTCGATACGCTCGTAATGCACGCGCGTGGGTGCGAACAGCGCTTTGGCTTTCTCGATGTCGCCGGCTTTCACCGCATCGGTAAACGCTTTGGTGCCTGCTACCAGCTCTTTCACTTCATTCATCACGTAGACTTTGTAGTCGGCGATCGGGCCAACCAGCTCCAGCACATCCGGCTTACCGTTTGCTGCTTTCTTCGCATCACCGCTCACCACCAGCTTGCCTTTCGGGTTGCTGAGCAGGCCGCAGGTCATGTCATATTCGCCCGCTTCCAGATTGGCGGTGAGTTTCTGGCTGAAGCCCGGCGCGATGTTCTCACGCTCTTCCACCACCATCACCCCTTTCAGAATCTCCCACTCCAGCGCTTTCTGGCTGTTGTTTTTGATGATGAACTGGGTTTTACCGGCCTGCACGTTGAGCGACATCGGCTCACATTGTTTGTCCGTCACGGTGACCGTGACTTGCGGGACGGCAGCAGCAGAAGCGGCACCGGAAAGCGCCAGCATAGCAACCAACAGCGCCTTGCGGCGGAAGCGAATCGTCATAGTGATATCCCTGTTACATGGAAGAACAGGCGCGCAATCGCGCCTGATTAAATTTCAGCGTGTGGTACGTGCCGCGTTGACTGAAGGCCGGGCCGGGAAGAAAAACAGCAGCAGCGCCGGGATGAGATAGGCAAGCCACACCGCCACTTCGCTGACACTTGGCGTTTCCTGATAACCCAAAATCCCTTCCAAAAGCGTGCCGAACACCGAGTGCGTTGAGAGCGTGTTACTCATATCAAACGCCACATCCTGGAAGTGATTCCACAATCCGGCTTCATGGAAGGCGCGAATGGCACCGGCGGAGAGTCCAGCCGCAACAAACAGAATGAACAAGCTGGTCCAGCGGAAAAAGTGCGCCAGATTCAGGCGAATGCCGCCGTAATAGAGCAAAAAGCCCAGCGCCACGGCAGTTGCGAGGCCGAGCACCGCGCCGAGCGGCGGCGCATATCCCACATCCTGAGTGAAGGCGGCCAGCAGGAAGAACACCGATTCCAGCCCTTCACGCGCTACCGCCAGAAACACCATCAGCACCAGCGGGAAGCCGCTGCTGCCCTGCTTCTGCAACGCCTGATCAACCGATTTTTCCAGCGTGGCTTTGATATTGCGTGAGACTTTGCGCATCCAGAACACCATCGACGTCAGGATCACCACGGCAATCACCGCGACAATGCCTTCGAACAGCTCCTGCTGTTTCTGCGGGAACTCGCCGGTGGTTTCATTGATGAAGATGCCTAAGGCCAGACAGAGCGCGGCAGCGATAAATACGCCGGCCCACATGGCGGGAAACCATTGGGTGCGCTGGGTGCGTTTGAGATAGCTAGCAATCAGGCTGACGATGAGCGCTGCTTCCAGACCTTCGCGCAGCATGATGAGAAAGGGAACGAACATCACCAACCTCTTGAATTTTAAGAAGGGTAAACCTTAGGTAAAAAAACGTAAAGTGCGAACGATAGTGATTATCATTACTGAAGGGAGAAATACAAGTCACTGCAGGAAATTAATTTTGTTTTTGCGGATGGGGGAGCGGGTTTTGTGGGGTGCGCATTGATGCGCACCTGGGTGTTTAGCGAAGTGGGAATGAGGTCGCCATAAATGGCGACCCTACGGGATTACTTGCTTTGGTATTGGGCTTCGGCGGCGGCAAAGCGCTGCTGCGCCGCTTCTGATGGGCCGCGACCCAGCAGGCTGAACACCACAATCGCGATACTGGCGAACGCGAAGCCTGGAATGATTTCATACAATTCTGCGTAGCCGTAATCTTTCCACAGCAACACGGTCAGCGCGCCAATCACCATACCGGCCAGCGCACCGTTGCGTGTCATACGCTTCCAGCATACGCCGAACAGCACTACCGGACCAAAGGCGGCACCAAAGCCTGCCCACGCATAGCTCACCAGACCTAACACGCGGTTTTCCGGATTGGCGGCCAGCGCGATAGCGATCAAGGCAATCACCAGCACCATCAAGCGCCCTACCCACACCAGCTCTTTCTGGCTGGCATTTTTACGCAGGAAGCCTTTGTAGAGATCCTCGGTCAAGGCGCTGGAGCACACCAGCAGCTGGCAGCTTAAGGTCGACATCACCGCCGCCAGAATCGCCGAGAGCAAGATACCGGCAATCCACGGATTGAACAGAATACGCGCCAGTTCGATAAAGATACGCTCGCCGTTCTGGCTTACGCCCGCCGCCTGGTCAGGATGGTTCTCGAAGTAGGCGATACCAAAGAAGCCCACCGCAACCGCACCACCGAGGCACAGGATCATCCAGGTCATACCGATACGACGCGCGCTGCGGATGGTGTGATGCGAATCTGCCGCCATAAAGCGCGCCAGAATATGCGGCTGACCGAAGTAGCCAAGCCCCCAACCGAGCAGCGAAATCACCGCAACAAAGTTCAGCCCTTTCAGCATGTCGAGGTTTTCGAGGCTCTTCGCCCTGATCACCGCCAGTGAATCATCGAGTCCGCCGACGGCAACAATCACGATAATCGGCGTGAGAATCAGCGCAAAAATCATCAGGCTGGCCTGCACGGTATCGGTCCAGCTTACCGCGAGGAAACCGCCCACCAGCGTATAGAGGATGGTGGCGGCCGCACCGGCCCACAATGCGGTTTGGTAATCCATGCCGAAGGTGCTTTCGAACAGACGCGCACCGGCAACCACGCCAGACGCACAATAGATAGTGAAGAAGATCAGAATCACCACCGCCGAGATAACGCGCAGCAGTTTGCTGTTATCTTCGAAGCGGCTGGAGAAGAAGTCCGGCAGGGTTAACGCATTATCGTGATGCTCGGTCTGCACGCGCAGACGACCGGCGACGATGCGCCAGTTCAGCCATGCACCAATAATCAGGCCGATGGCGATCCAGCTTTCGGAAATGCCAGACAGGAAAATGGCGCCCGGCAGGCCCATCAATAACCAGCCGCTCATATCGGAAGCGCCAGCAGAGAGCGCGGTCACGACGCTACCTAAACTGCGTCCGCCGAGAATATAGTCGTCGAAGCTTTTGGTTGATCGCCAGGCGATGAACCCGATTAGCACCATCCCAAGGATATACACTACAAAGGTCACCAACATCGGTGTACTTACACTCATGAGTCTCTCCACTTATTATTTGATCCATTAAGAGAAATCTTTTTGGTCAGCGCTGTCGGAACGGGACAGCAGCATGATTTCACCGCATCCAGAGAAAGCGATTTCCCTTAAGGCGCGGTATCCTGCCGCAAAGGGTCGGTGCGCACAATGCATTTAACACAGCTGTCACACCGGTTTCACCTTCCTTCGCTTTTTAAATGCCAACAGGTTGCGCCTGTTCACAGTTTGAGTTGCACCTTTACTGATCCAAGAACCGTCTTGTTGCAGGCAGTTGCAACTTTGGCGAGCTTCTTGCAGCAAGTTTCATGCCGTATTTATCGGTTTAACATTCTAAGCGGTTTAAATCGTGCAACCGAGGTCACATTTAACCTGGTTGCACAAAGTTGCAACATAGGTGATATTGCTGCCACGCAAGCGTTGAATCACTATTTTTGAGGACGAGGACATCATGGCAAGCACCACCATGGGGGTGAAGCTGGACGAAGCCACCCGCGATCGCATTAAACTGGCGGCACAGAAACTTGACCGCACATCACACTGGTTGATCAAGCAGGCAATTTTTAACTATCTGGAGCAGCTGGAAGCCGGTGAATCCGTGCCTGAAATCCCGCAATTGCTGATTGATGCCGCCGGTGATGAAAGCGTTCCCGACGAGGCGCTGCAACCTTTCCTCGACTTCGCCGAACATATTTTACCGCAGTCGGTCAGCCGCTCAGCGATCACCGCCGCATGGCGTCGTCCGGAAACGGATGCGGTGCCGATGCTGCTGGAACAAGCGCGTCTCACTGCCCCGCTGGCGGAGAAAACCCATCAGCTGGCTTACAGCCTTGCCGATAAGTTACGTCACCAGAAAGGTGCAACCGGCCGCGCCGGCATGGTGCAAAGTTTGCTGCAGGAGTTTTCGCTTTCCTCGCAGGAAGGCGTGGCGCTGATGTGTCTGGCGGAAGCGCTGCTGCGTATTCCGGATAAGCCGACGCGTGATGCGCTGATCCGCGACAAAATCAGCAACGGCAACTGGCAATCGCATCTTGGCCGCAGCCCGTCGATGTTTGTCAACGCCGCCACCTGGGGCTTGCTGTTTACCGGCCGTCTGGTCTCCACCCATAACGAAGCTAACCTGTCGCGCTCACTCAATCGCATTATCGGCAAGAGTGGCGAACCGCTGATCCGCAAAGGCGTGGACATGGCGATGCGCCTGATGGGCGAGCAGTTTGTTACCGGCGAAACCATCGCCGAAGCGCTGGCCAATGCGCGCAAACTGGAAGAGAAAGGATTCCGTTACTCATACGACATGCTGGGCGAAGCGGCGCTGACGGCCAGCGATGCCAAAGCGTATTTGGTTTCCTACCAGCAGGCGATTCACGCCATAGGCAAGGCGTCGAACGGGCGCGGTATTTATGAAGGTCCGGGCATCTCGATCAAGCTGTCGGCGCTGCATCCGCGCTACAGCCGCGCGCAGTATGAGCGCGTGATGGAAGAACTCTATCCGATCCTCAAATCCCTGACGCTGCTGGCGCGCTCGTATGACATCGGTATCAACATCGATGCGGAAGAAGCCGATCGCCTTGAGCTGTCGCTCGATCTGCTGGAAAAACTCTGCTTTGAACCGGAGCTGGACGGCTGGAACGGCATCGGCTTTGTGATTCAGGCGTATCAGAAGCGCTGTCCGTTTGTGATTGATGCGCTGATTGAGCTGGCGCAGCGCAGCCGTCGTCGTCTGATGATCCGCCTGGTGAAAGGCGCCTATTGGGATAGCGAAATCAAACGCGCGCAGATTGATGGTCTGGAAGGCTATCCGGTTTACACCCGCAAGGTGTACACCGACATCTCTTATCTGGCCTGCGCGCGCAAACTGCTGGCGGTGCCGAACCTGATCTATCCGCAGTTTGCCACGCACAATGCGCACACGCTGGCGGCGATCTACCAGTTGGCGGGCAATAACTATTATCCAGGCCAGTACGAATTCCAGTGCCTGCACGGCATGGGTGAACCGCTGTATGAGCAGGTGGTGGGCAAAGTCGCCGACGGTAAACTGAATCGTCCGTGCCGTATTTATGCGCCGGTCGGCACCCACGAAACGCTGCTGGCGTATCTGGTGCGCCGTCTGCTGGAGAACGGTGCCAATACCTCCTTCGTTAATCGCATCGCAGATAACACCTTGCCGCTGGATGAGCTGGTGGCCGATCCGGTTGCCGCGGTGGAGAAGATGGGCGTCGCGGAAGGTGCGGTTGGTTTACCGCATCCGAAAATCCCGCTGCCGCGCGATCTGTATGGCGCTAAACGCGCTAACTCTGCGGGTCTGGATATGGCGAACGAACATCGTCTGGCGTCGCTCTCCAGCGCCCTGCTTAACAGCGCTAGCCAGCCGTGGATTGCCCAGCCGCTGGTAGAGGGTGAATTAGGCGAAGGCGTTAGCCGTCCGGTGCTCAATCCTGCCGCGCCAGCGGATGTGGTGGGCAGCGTGCGTGAAGCCACCGAAGCCGAAGTCTCAGATGCGCTGGATGCGGCGGTCAATGCCGGTCCAATCTGGTTCGCTACGCCGCCGCAGGAGCGCGCCGCGATTCTGGAGCGTGCGGCCGAAGCGATGGAAGGCCAGATGCAGCAGCTGATTGGCTTGCTGGTGCGTGAAGCCGGTAAAACCTACAACAACGCCATCGCTGAAGTGCGTGAAGCGGTCGATTTCCTTTACTACTACGCTGGCATGGTGCGCGACGATTTCGATAACGAAACCCATCGTCCGCTTGGTCCGGTGGTGTGTATCAGCCCGTGGAACTTCCCGCTGGCGATCTTTGCCGGACAAGTTGCCGCCGCGCTGGCGGCCGGTAACAGCGTGCTGGCGAAACCGGCGGAGCAAACGCCGCTGATTGCCGCGCAGGCGGTGCAAATTCTGCTGGATGCCGGCGTACCGGCAGGCGTGCTGCAATTGTTGCCGGGCCAGGGCGAAACCGTGGGTGCACAGCTGACCGGCGACGAACGCGTGCGCGGTGTGATGTTCACCGGTTCAACCGCGGTGGCGACGCTGCTGCAGCGCAATCTGGCCGGTCGTCTCGATCCTCAAGGTCGTCCAACGCCGCTGATCGCTGAAACCGGCGGCATGAACGCGATGATCGTGGATTCCTCGGCGCTGACCGAACAGGTGGTGGTGGATATCGTCGCTTCGGCGTTTGATAGCGCCGGTCAACGCTGCTCGGCGCTGCGTCTGCTGTGCGTGCAGGACGATGTGGCCGATCACACCTTGAAAATGCTGCGTGGCGCGATGGCGGAGTGCCGCATGGGCAACCCGGAACGTCTCTCGACCGACATTGGCCCGGTGATTGATGCTGAAGCCAAAGCCAATATTGAGCGTCACATTCAGGCGCTGCGCAATAAGGGCTTCAACGTCTATCAGGCGGCGCAGGAGAATCCTCAGGACAGCAAAGAGTGGAACAGCGGCACCTTTATCAAGCCAACGCTGATCGAGCTGGATCAGGTGAGCGATCTGGATAAAGAGGTGTTTGGTCCGGTGCTGCACGTGGTGCGTTTCTCGCGCAATAACTTGCCGCAGCTGGTTGAGCAGATTAACGCGTCGGGTTACGGCTTGACGCTTGGCGTGCATACGCGCATCGATGAAACCATCGCGCAGGTTACGGCGACGGCTAAAGTCGGCAACCTGTATGTGAACCGCAATATGGTTGGCGCGGTCGTCGGCGTGCAGCCGTTCGGCGGCGAAGGCTTGTCGGGTACCGGTCCAAAAGCCGGCGGTCCGCTCTATCTCTATCGCCTGCTGGCCAACCGTCCAGACGGCGCGCTGCGCATCACCTTTGATCGTCAGGATGCTGAGCGTCCGGTTGACAGCACGGTGCGTGCCGAATTGATGCGTGCGCATCAGGCATTGCAGCAATGGGCGCAGGATAAGCCTGAGCTGCTGGCGCTGTGTCAGCGTTACGATGAGCTGGCGCAGGCCGGTACGGTGCGTCTGCTGCCGGGCCCAACCGGCGAGCGCAACACCTTCACCCTGCTGCCGCGCGAACATGTGCTGTGCATCGCCGATAACGCGGAAGACGCGCTGACGCAACTGGCGGCAGTGACCAGCGTCGGCAGTCAGGCAATCTGGCAGGATGATGAGCTGCATCGTACGCTGCGTAAGTCTTTGCCTGCTGAAGTGCAAGCGCACGTTAAGCTGGTGAAGGATGCGCTGGCGGCGGAGTTTGATGCGGTGATTTATCACGGTGATGCCGATCAGCTGCGCAGCCTGTGTGAGCAGGTCGCGGCACGCGATGGCGCGATTGTCTCGGTGCAGGGCTTCGCCCGCGGCGAAACCAATCTGCTGCTGGAGCGTTTGCTGATTGAGCGTTCACTGAGCGTCAATACCGCCGCCGCGGGCGGTAACGCGAGTTTGATGACCATCGGTTAACAGTAACAACGTAGGGTCGCCATTCTTGGCGACCTTTTTTCACGCCGCAGACTTACCCCGCTTCAACCCGATCAACGTTGGAAACACAAACAACGACTGACCCAATCCACGATTAGTAACCTGCCACACCGCAACCGAACACAGCGAACAGATCCCCACAATCGCCAGCGGATAGAAGCAGGCCCACAGAATGGAGAACCACGCTTGCTCAAACAGATGATGACGCTGAGCAAACAGAATCGCCGACATGCCGAAGAACTCAATGAAGATGCGGTGAATCACGTAGATTTGCAGCGTGTTACGCCCGACCCAATTCAAATAACTCATCTTGAAACGCGCGTTCAGCCAGCGACACGCCGCCACGCTGCCCAGCACCGCGAGGATGCACAGGAACAGGCTCTTATCCAGACCGAAGATGATATGCAGGCCCGAGATCGCCGCCAGGATCGCCCAGGGCACAATGTTGTCGCGACGCCATTCACTGAGACGCAGCATCATCGGGCTCCAGAACGCCCCCAGCAGGAAGAACAGGAAATACTGCGCCACGCTTTGTGGTCCCCAGTACGGAATGATCTTCTCCACCGCCATATAGTTGAGCGCAATCGCCACCACCAGCAACGCCACTTTCTGCTTTTTAAAGATTTTGGCGCACAGGAAATAGATCGCTAAGCCGTACAGATACCACGAGGTGCTCATCGCGAGGAAGGTCAGCTTAAGGAACTCAAACAGCGAACCGGCGTAAGCCGCATTGAGATTCTGCGAAATACGTTGTCCGGTAATCTCGGTGGAGATGCCAACAATGGACCACCACTGAATAAAGCCCCATAAAATATACAAATAGAATAGATTGGTGATACGGCTAGTAAACACCTGTTTCCATGGACGATTTAAAATGCCATTGGTGGCCAACAATCCCGAAACAAAGAAAAAGGATGGCATGCGCAGTGGTGATAATACGGTATTAAACTGCACCCATATTTCTGCCGGGATCCAACCGGCGGTCAATAATTTTACCGTTCCTTCAAATCCAGGTAATACGGTGTGATACAACACCACCAGTAATATGCAGGCTCCCTTTAGGGTATTTATCCACGCGATATCTTCTTTCCTGGCGTTATTCATGTGATTGACTCCCGCTGCTGTTGCTGTGTAGGTCTTAAAGGAGAAGGATGAGGAAATAAGCGTTGTAGCATTTATGATTATTCAACGATTATTAAACAGCAGACGAAGGCATGATGTAGCGAAAGTCCTAAATGTTTTTTTGTGGTCCTGATATAACAATACTTTACAGATCCAGACAAAAATAGAACCCTGAGCAGGCTAAGGAAATTTGCCTTAATTTGAGTCACTAAAAGGTTATTAAGTAAAATAAGTGTGAGCGTTGTCGCGCAGGGAAATTAAGAACAATCCACCCTTTCTTATGCCAGATTAAATTCAAATTCTAAATAAAGAATTATTTAATGTGTCAAATGGATAAGCAGGGATATTAGCGTTGTGCTAAGCGATTTATTACCGCACATTCCGTAGCGGCGCGATTTATCGCGCAATGAATTGCGCCGCTACGGAATGTGCGGCGCTTGACCCACAAAATTATTGCAGCGGCGCGCTTTTGCTTTCGAGCGCAGGTTTGCGCAGCAGGCGCGGATAGAGAAACAGCATGCGGCCCGGACCACGGTTGAGCAGCGTCCACACCAGCAGCGAAATACTGGTACACAACGCAACGCCGGTAATCGGCATCAGCAGCGCCCATGCCCAGCTAAACACGGTATTGTCAAACCAGCCATAATGCACCGCCAGCACAATCGCACTCAGCCCCAGCAGTTCAATAAAGATGCGGTGCAGCACGTAGATTTGCAGCGTGTTACGGCCAATCCAGTTAAGCCACGCCATATTGAAACGTTCATTGAGGAAGCGACACAACACAATGCCAAACACGATGGTCAGCAAGCTGTAGAACGGATTTTTATAGATTCCCCCGACATGATGCAGCATGCCGATCAGCGCAATGCCACCCAGCATCAACCAGTGCTGGCGCTTCAGCTCGCTCAGCTCGATCAGTGCCTGGCTAAAGAATGCCCCGAGCAGGAAGTAGAGATAGTTCTGCGCCACGCTGGCAGGTCCCCAGCCGGGAATCAGGCTGAACTGCGCCGCGTAGGTGGCGACAATCGCCAGCGCCATCAAGGCCATCTTCTGTTTGTGGAACAGCTTGGTGAACAGGAAGAATCCGGCCAGCGCGTAGAGATACCACAGGCTGGTCATCGAGGTCATCAGCAGCTTAACGAACTCAAACGGCGTGTCGGCATAGGCGGCGTTTTTAGTGCTGGAGAGCCGTTCCCCAAGATGCGTAGAGATATAGTGAATGCTCAGCCACTGAATCACGCCCCACAGCAGGTAGAGATAGACAATGTTGCTGAACTTTTTGGTGAACACCTCTTTCCAGCTCTTTTTGGTGATCGAACTGGCGGCCAGCAAACCGGAGACAAAGAAGAAGGCCGGCATGCGCAGCGGCGACAGATAGGTGTTAAACGCCACCCACCAGTGCGCTGGCAGCAGTCCAGCGGTGAGATGATGCAGCGAAGGCGCGAACGTGGTGATGATGGAGTGATGTAACACCACCATCAAAATGCAGCCCCCTTTGAGCGTGTTGATCCAGAGGACCTCTTTCCTGGCAGTCGTCATTGCTATGTCCTAATTGCGCCATGAATTTGTAAAGAATTATTTATATTTACAAAGATGTCACAATCGGGACTTTCCTAATAAGGATATGGCCTAATGGCGGCGGGATTTTAAGTGGGTATTTTTAATATAATTCAGTAGGTTATTAAATCAAGGTAAAATGAATTTAGGAAAATACTGAGACGAAAAATACCGGGCGATATAAGAAAAGCGTCGCCACTGTTCGGCGACGCTTGAGATTATTGGTTAAGAAACTTGTCGAGAAATTGCCGGGTACGTGCCTGCTGCGGATGACTGAACAGCGCTTTTGCCGCGCCCTGCTCCACGATGCGTCCCTGATCCATAAAGATGGCACGATCCGCGACGTCACGCGCAAAGCTCATCTCATGGGTGACGATCACCATGGTGCGTTTCTCCTGCGCCAGCGCGCGAATGGTGTTTAGCACCTCGCCCACTAGCTCAGGATCGAGCGCCGACGTCGGCTCATCGAACAGAATCACTTCCGGACGCATCGCCAGCGCGCGCGCTATTGCCACACGCTGCTGCTGTCCGCCAGAGAGACGACGCGGGAAGCTATCTTCCTTGCCGTGCAATCCCACTTTCTCCAGCAAACTGCGCGCACGCGCGATGGCTTCCGCCTTCGGCTCGCCTTTGACGATCACCGGCCCTTCAATGATGTTCTCCAGCACCGAGCGGTGCGGGAACAGATTGAAGTTCTGGAACACAAAACCAACCTGCTGGCGCAACTGGCGCACCTGCTGCTTCTGCTTATTGAGACCGAGCGCCGCATCAATGGCAATATCGCCGACTTTGATACGTCCGCTTTCCGGCACTTCCAGCAGATTGATACTGCGCAGCAGCGTGGTTTTACCGGAGCCGCTCGGCCCGATAATCGCCACCACTTCGCCTGGCGCCACGTCGAGATCGATGCCGTGCAGCACCGTTTGGCCGTGAAACTGCTTCACCAGCTGACGGACTTCAATTGCACTCATTTGCCCTCCCGATCCTGTCGATTCACATGCGCTTCCAGGCGGTTTTGCAGCGCCGACAGCACGGTCGCCATCACCCAGTAAATCAGCGAGGCCGCCAGATACATGGTGAACACTTCCAGCGTCCGTGAGGTGATCAGCTGCGCCTGACGGAACAGCTCCGGCACCTGAATGGTGGCGGCCAGCGAGGTATCTTTCACCAGGCTGATAAAGCTGTTGCCCAGCGGCGGCAGCGCGGTGCGCGCGGCCTGCGGCAGGATCACGCGACGCAGCGTTTGCCACGGCGTCATGCCGATGCTGGCAGCGGCTTCCCACTGCCCGCGCTCAATCGCGGCAATCGCACCACGCAGTGATTCAGAGGCGTAAGCGGCGGTATTCAGCGACAGACCAATCATCGCCGACGGAATCGGATCCAGCTCGATACCAAACTGCGGCAGACCGTAATAGATCATAAACAGTTGGGCGATGAGCGGCGTGCCACGGAAAATCGACACGTAGATGCGTGCCAGCCAGTTGATGGGCCAGAAGTGTGACAGGCGCATTAACGCCAGCACGAAACCGAGTATCAGGCCGAAGAACATCCCGCCGATACTCAGTTGCAGCGTGAACAGCGCACCTTTCAGTAAAAATGGTGCTGAATCCAGCACCAGTTGTAAGCTTTCCTGCATTATTTAGTGACGTCCGCGCCGAACCATTTTTCAGACAGTTTGCTCAGCGAGCCATCTTTCTGCATGTCCGCGATGGCGGAGTCGATCGCTTTCAGCAGATCGTCGTTGCCTTTACGTAGCGCCACGCCCGATTCCAGACGGGAGAAGGCCGGGCCCGCTACCGCCATGGTGTCGCCGGTTTTCTTCACCAGATCCAGCGCCGCTAAGCGGTCAACCAGAATGGCGTCTAAACGGCCTGAGCGCAGATCCTGATACTTGGTTGGGTCATCATCATAGGTACGCACATCGGCTTTCGGCACGTTATCCTTCAGCCATTGCTCATAGTTGGAGCCGAGACCAACGCCGACTTTCTTGCCGGCCAGATCGTCTGGCTTGGTGACGGTGGCCGCGTTTTTCTTCAGCGTCAGCGCCTGTACGCCTGAGACGGTGTACGGCGTGGAGAAGTCATACTTCTTCTTACGCTCTGGCGAGATGGTAACCTGATTGATCACCACGTCGATGCGTTTGGAATCCAGCGAGGCCAGCATGCCATCCCATTTGGTAGGACGCAGATCGGCTTTCACGCCAAGGTGTTGAGCCAGCGCCTGCGCGAACTCCACTTCAAAGCCGGTCAGCTGGCCTTTTTCATCCTGGAAGCTGAACGGCGGATAAGTGCCTTCCAGACCGACGCGCAGCTCGCCTTTACTCTTTACTTTTGCCAGCAAATCTTCTGCGGCGAAGGATTTAACGTTAACGCCCGCAACCAGCGCGACCGCCATCATGCCCATCACCATTTGGCGACGAAGAGGAGAGAAAGTCATGTTTACCCCATTTATTGTGATGTGTTGTTGTGTGCTTATTTTGGGCGCGCATAAACGCGCACCTTACGACTACCTTGATACAACCATCGCACATTCTGTAGCGGCGCGATTTATCGCGCAATAAATTGCGCCGCTACGGTGGGTGCGGATTGCAATAACCGCCGGATTATAAACCGTTTTTACGTTCTGTCTCAGACCGAAGGGTGATAAGCAAATAACGCCGGCGATCCACCGGTATGCACGAACAGCAGCGGACCTTCACGACGGAAGCGATTTTGCGCAATGCCATCGATTAATCCCGCCATCGCTTTGCCGGTATACACCGGATCGAGCATGATGCCTTCCAGCCGCGCCAGCAGTTTCACCGCCGCCATGCCCTCTTCGTTCGGCTCGCCGTAACGCGGCGCGAAGTAATCATCCCACAAGGTGATCTGCGCTTTGGCCTGCACTTCCAGCTGCTCGGCCAGCGCGCTGCGAATGCGCTCCACCACCGGCAACTGCGCCTCGACTTTGCGCGACACGGTCACACCAACTAACTGGGTTTCGGGCAGCAGCTGTTCCAGACCAATCGCCAGGCCAGCATGCGTGCCAGCGCTGCCGGAAGCGACCACCACCGCGGCGAAATCCACCACGCCTTCGCTTTGATGCGCAATCTCCTGCGCGCACTCAACGTAGCCGAGCGCACCGAGTGCATTAGAACCGCCGACCGGCACAATATACGGACGGAATCCCTGCGCTTCGAGGTGTTCGGCCTGAGCGGCCAACTGTTCAGTGGGATTGTGCAGCGCATCGACCATGACGATTTCCACATCCATCAAATCGAGCATCAGACGATTGCCGTTGCTGAGGTAGTTTTCTGACGTGGTGCCAATCGGGTTTTCCAGCAGCGCCACGCACTTCAGGCCGAGCTTCGCCGCTACCGCTGCGGTTTGACGCACATGGTTAGATTGAATAGCGCCCGCCGTCAGCAGCACATCCGCGCCTTCGCGCAGCGCATCAGCGGCCAGGAATTCGAGTTTACGCAGTTTGTTACCGCCGAGGGCCACCGGCGTGAAGTCATCGCGCTTAATAAAGATATCGCGACCAAGATAGTCAGAAAGCCGTGGCAAATGCTCAAGCGGCGTAGGTGCACCGAGTAATTCAAGACGTGGGAACTGGTGCAGAAGATGTAAGGACAATGCAGCCTCCATTCGGGCAATGTGCAGTTATCCATACAGTGTTGCAGAAGATGAGAAAAGTCGCACCCGGAATTCATCGCGTGCTGCCCTTGTTGCTGTCATGCTCGACAACAACAAGGGTGGGATCACCATCAGCCCTGCTGCCAGCCTAAAAACTGGTCATATTTACGCAGTGCGATGCGGTAATTGTTATTACCCGCATCAGGCAGATCGTTCTCCAGACACTCATGCCAGCTATTGCCCCGTAATCGATCGGCCGGGAAATTTTTCGCTTTTAGCATGTCATCAAGCCGACGCAAACGTACTACATACTCACGTATGGTACTGTGGCTCATCTCCGTCTGCTCAAACAGGTATTGCTTAAACGCCATAATGTCGAAGTAATTCGGATGGGTATTACAAAAAATATCGCTGCAGAAACGACACAAGGCGGTCAATTCTGGCTGGAGTTTCATCCACACCTGATCGTCAATCATTTGGTCCATGCGTGCGATGGCCTCTTTATTGATGATCTGGCCGCGGAATACTAACGCCATACGGTCTAAAACTTTGCCACAGTGCGAACAATTGCTTTGGCTGTGTTTATAGTCTTTAAGATAGCGACTTAAAGGTCTGGCTTTAACTTTGGCTCCCATTGCTGAGTCCCCGGTTTTATTGTTTTTTTCGATCGCCAGGAACTGAGTCTGTTAGCGCGCCCCCGATAATCGGGCACGCAGGCGTTTGATCGCCTGACTGTGCAGTTGACTGACGCGGGATTCCCCCACTTCCAGCACCGCGCCAATCTCCTTCAGGTTCAGTTCTTCCTGGTAGTACAGTGTGAGCACGAGTTTTTCACGTTCAGGCAACGCCTCAATCGCTTCAATTACGCGGTCACGTAGGTTTCCTTCCAACAACTGATGAAGCGGGTTGGCTTCCTCATGCCCCTCCGTCACCAGCTCCGCACTGTCGCCGTGTTCTTCCCGATACTCGTCATAGGAGAAGAGTTGGCTGTTGTTGGTATCGAGCAGAATCTGCCGATACTCCTCCAGCGAAACATTCAGTCGCTCAGCCACTTCCTGCTCAGTAGCCGAGCGCCCCAACGCTTGTTCTACCTGATGCATGGCACCTGCCACTTCGCGCGCATTTCTGCGTACGCTGCGTGGTGCCCAGTCGCGACTGCGCAGCTCATCCAGCATTGCTCCCCGGATACGCTGCACGGCGTAGGTGGTAAAGGCGGTGCCCTGCAGCGCATCGTAGCGCTCCACGGCATTCAATAAGCCAATGCCACCGGCCTGCAGCAGATCGTCAAGCTCAACGCTGGCTGGCAAACGTACCTGCAGGCGCAGCGCTTCATGCCGCACCAGAGGAACGTAGCGCTGCCAGAGCGAATGTTTATCCATCACGCCATCGGCGGTATAGAGATCGTTCACGTTGACTACCCTGCGTTAGTAAAGTTATCGGCATGATTATCCAATTCTGTAGGGGTTTTGATTGGCAGAATAGGCGGGCAAAAGCGAGGTTATTTCAAATTTGTTATGGATGGCGGTGGATCGCACCGCCATCCGCGCCGGCGTTAGCGCAGGTTACGCAGCCGTTCCCGCGTGCCAGGCGGCACCGCGTCCCATAATGCGCAAACTTTGCCCTCAAGTGCCTGATAAAAAGGGGTAATCAACGCTTCAGTTTCCAGCGCAGGATTAAACAGCACCTGACCGGTTTCCGCGTTGATGCTTATCATTTTGTTGATAAACAGCCGCTGCAGGTCGCTGCGCAGGAATAAGCCGTTATCGGCGCTGTTATCCGCCAGAAAACCCTCTTCGTTCTCTTGCGTGTCGATGTAGCAGGCTTCCACCCACGGCCAGCTGTGACGTTCGGTCAATTGCGTGCCGGTGATGATGCACGCGCCGTAGCGCGCTTTCACCGCCGAGGTGAACTCCGCCTGGCTGGTGCGCTGCAGCACTTTGGCTTTCACGCGTCGTCCCACTTCGGTGCCGGGCATCACGCCGCTCGGCACTTTGTATTGCGGCGTACTCAACACCACCAGAAACTGGATCTTGCGCGACAGCGGGAAGCACGGATGTGCCTGCGCATCGAACAGCTGCCAATACTCCTCTTCCTCGGTCTGACGCATCAGCACCAGCTTGAAGCCGCGGCTGTTCAGCAGATTCTGCGCCGCCGCCGAGTTGGGATCGAGCATGGCAAACACCTGGGTTTCGCCCACCACTTTCCAGCGCCCTTCTTTGCGCGCTTCATCGTTGCGTCGGAAGTAGAGAAACGCCTGCTGGTTTTTCAGGTAGTGCTCAAAGCGGCGCAGATAGTTTTTGCGCTCGTTGTCGTCGGAGACAAACAGCAGATCCTCGATCGGACTGTTGATCTCCTCCTGCGCAAACAACGCGCGAATCACCAAATTGCGAAAGCTGGTCGACGGGCTCAGCAACCCGCGTGCGGTAAGCTCTTTCTCGTCGGGATGCTGCTGCGTGTAGCGCAGGGCAATCTCTTCGAAGGTCAGCAGCTCACCCGGTAACAAGTCATAATTGAAGCGCATAGACACCCCAGAAACGGAAAAATGTGGTTCAAAAATTGGAATGATTCTGAGGGGAGTTATCGGCAGATTTGGTGTGGACTGTAACAAGGCGGTTACTTTTCTGAGGAAGTAAAGCGTTGGGGGAAATTGAGTTTTTAATTGTCGCGGAATTTGGCTTTATGCAGACGGACGCACGGTGGGCAGCGGTCGCCATAAATGGCGACCCTACAAAGCAGTTGGTCGTAGCGTCGCCATTTATGGCGACCGATTTACTTCTCTGGCGTGAAATGTATTACCGGCTAAGCCGCTTTGAGCTGTTGCAGGCGTTTCTCACGGCGGATCTTACGCTCTTCAAACACCGCCACCAGCGCCATCAGGGCGATACAGGCGATGGCTGCAGCATCGAGCGCCGCAAAGGTCCCGGCCCAACCGGTTAAGCCAAAGATTGGCGTGCCATCGGCGATCATCCCCAAGCCTAACTTGGCGAAGCTGTCGCCAATCAGGTAAGCAAAGGTGCCTTTGATGCCATCGGCGGCGCCAATGGCTTTTTTCGGCACAAAGCCGACGGCAGCAACGCCAATTAACAGCTGCGGACCAAACACCAGGAAACCTAAAGCAAACAGCGATGCCAGATAAACATACTGATTGCTGGCATGTTGATAAATGCCAAGCGTGGCGATAATTAACGCCAGTGCCACGCATGCCACCAGCGCACGACGACCATTCGCCAGATCCGACAACCAGCCCCACAGCAGCGTGCCGACTAACGCACCGACTTCAAACAGCGTGAAGCCCTGAATCGCCACCTCTTTTGACAGTTTTAACTCCTGAAAGGCATACACCGTCGACCACTGATCGATACCAATACGCACCACGTAGAGGAAGATGTTGGCAAAGCACAGCAGCCAAATCACTTTGTTTTTCAGCACGTACTCGACAAAGATCTGCCATTTGGTCATCGCCTGATCTTCGGTCTCTTTGTCCTCTTCGCTGATCTCTTCGCCAAACAGCTCTTCGGCTTTGCCCAGACCGTAAGATTCGGGTGAATCGCTGCCGTAGCGCAGACCGATAAAGCCGACCACCAGGGCGATCAGTGACGGGAACACAAACATGCCGACCACATGCCCATCGAACAGGTAATTGGCACCAAACAGCGCCACACCCGCTGCACCCGCGCCGCCCAGGTTATGCGAAATATTCCACATGCCGAGATAGCTGCCGCGTTTACGCCGCGGCGTCCATTTAGTGATGGTGGAGTAGCTACAGGAGCCGCCGGTACTTTGGAAGAAGCCGCTCAGCGCATAAAACGCGATCATCAGGAACAAACTCACCGAACCCGCGCCCATGCTGGCGCTGAAGCCCAGCATGCAGATTGCCGAGAGGATCAGCATAAACGGCAGGAACTGCTTGGTATTTTTCCCATCGGCGTAATAGGAAACCAGCGTTTTACCGACGCCGTAAGTGATGGAGAAGCCGAGCCCAATCATCCCCAGCTGCGTCATGCTGAGTCCGTAGGTGGTGATCATGTCGTTCTGCGCAATGTTGAAGTTTTTGCGGATCAGATACATGGTCAGGTAGCCGATAAAGACCACCAGATAGGACTGCATAAAGGGTTTGAACCACATCTTGCGCCGCTCTTCGAGCGACAGATTCAGGGTCGGCTTGCGCACCTGATTTAAGAAAGCCAGCATGGAGAGCTCCTGATTAATGACCTGCGTGATGGCAGGCATTGTAAAAATCAGCAGCGGTTTCGGCCTGAGACAACTGCCCGGCGCAACCGGGAAAATTTCTTAGTTTTGTCGATGTAAGCGTAAAAAGCGGGGATGCATCACACTTCCTCGCGCTGGCGCGGCGTTTGAGCATGCAGGAACGGCAAGAGCAGCAAGGCCGAAATGCCCGCCGCGCAGGCGATGACCGCGAAGAAACCGCTCCAGTGCCAGACATCGATCACCCGCGCCAGCGGCCAGCCGGAGAGCGATGCGCCCAGATAGGCAAACAGGCCAACAAAGCCGGTCGCCGCGCCCGCCGCATCTTTGTGCGAACACTCCGCCGCCGCCATGCCGATCAACATCTGCGGGCCGAAGACAAAGAAGCCGATGGTAAAGAAACACGCCGCCTGCATCACGTAGCTGGCAAACGGCATCAGCCACAGCGATCCCACTGACAGCAAAATGCCGGCGGCAAAAATCAGGTTCATCGGGCCGCGATTACCGTTGAACAATTTATCCGATCCCCATCCCGCCACTAATGCGCCACCGAAGCCACCGAGTTCAAACATGGTCACCGCCGAGTTGGCCGTTACCAGATTCACCCCCAGCGTCTCGGACATATAGAGATTGCCCCAGTCGTTAATCGCGGCACGCACCACGTAAACCAGCACGTAACACAGCGACAGCAGCCAGATGTAAGGGTTGAGCAGCACATATTTGGCGAGGATCTGTTTGTGACTCAGCCCCGCGCCCTCTTGCTGCTGGGCGATCTCCAGCGCATCGTGGCGCCAGTCCCCGACCGGCGGTAAACCCACGGTTTGCGGGCGATCGCGCAGGCGCCAGCAGATAAAAATACCGGCGACGATCGCCAGTCCGCCCGCGATCATCATGCCGGCGCGCCAGCCATAGTGTAGCGCGGCGGCCCCGACGATCATCGGGATCAGCGCACCGCCGACGTTTTGTGCCGTATTCCACAGCGCCCACCAGCCGCCGCGTTCGGTGCGGGAAAACCAGCTGGTAAGCAGACGCGCACAGACCGGCGATCCCCATCCCTGGAAAAAGGCATTTAACACCCACAATAATGCGAAAGCCCACAGCGACGTGGAGAAGCCAAACAGAATATTCACCACGCCCGTTGCTATCAGCCCCATGCCCATGAAGTAGCGCGCATTGGAGCGATCGCTGACGATGCCAGAGAAAAACTTCGACAGGCCGTAAGTGATGTAAAACAGCGTCGCCAGCAGGCCGATATCCGTGCGCGTCATCACGCCCGCCGCCAGAATTTCCGGCGACGCGGCGTTGAAGCTTTTACGGGTGAAATAGAACAGCGCATAGCCGAGCCAGATGGTGATCATGATATGGCGACGCCAGTAGCGGTAGTGCGCATCAATGGTCGCTTTATCCCGGATCGGCTGCGCGCTGGCCGGTGCTTTGAGAAATCTGAACATCATCTTTTGCTTATCCATTGCGCAGCGGTAACGTGACGCTAACGCGCGTGCCGTGAGTGCAGGAGATCCCCAGCGAGCCGCCGAGTGCCGTCACGCGTTCGCGCATGCCGGCAAGGCCAAAACCGTGCTGCGGGGAACCCAGCGGTAAGCCGCAGCCATCATCTTCGATCACCAGCAGCAACCGCTCGTCCTGCAATGTGCCTTGCAGCGTCACCGCGCGGGCGCTGGCGTGTTTCACCACGTTATTGAGTCCTTCCTGGCAAACGCGAAACAGCGTGACGCGCTGCGCTTCACTCAGCCGTGCTTCGTCGATGTGCCAGTCGAGATGGCTGATGATGCCGTGCCCTTCCAGCTCCATTTCCCGCATCAGCGAGCGAATAGCCTGCTCGAGTGAAAGATCGTCCAACTGACGCGGACGCAGGCGCCCAAGCAAACGGCGCACGGAATCGTAAATGCCCAGCGACAGCTGCTCAATCAACATGCCGCTCTGCTTCACACCACTTTCCGGGCTGATGCGCTGCATGATCCCGGCCTGGGTGCGAATTGCGGTGATGGTCTGGCCGATATCATCGTGCAGCTCGCGCGCCACTTCACGTCTGACGCTCTCTTCGGTCTCCAGCAGGCGTTCCGTTAGGCGGCGATTGCGCACCAACTCGGTTTGCAGCGACTGATTGAGCTCACGTAAACGCTGAATACCCGCGCCCAGCAGCAGCCCGGTCAGACTTTGCGCCAGCAGGGAGAGCAGCAGATCGACCGCATGATCGTGCCAGGTTTGGCTGGCGATCAGCGCGATGGCATTCATCAGTGTGGCGATCAGCGCACCCTGCCAGCCGTAATGCCACGCCAGCGCAATGATCGGCAGCGCCAGACAAAACGGTGTGAAGCGCGACAGCTCTGCGGGCAGCCCCAGCTGCAACCACAAACTGACGATAAACAGCAGCACATAACCAAACAGATGGCGCACGCGCCAGTTAACCGGCTGACCGACCAGCGACGGGCCGAGCGGCTGCCAGCGCGTGCTGGTGAGATAATGCCAAATCACCAAACAGGTTGGTGCTACGGTCAGTGCGCCGGTGAGCGTGAGCAGCACCGCATTCAGCGCGGCAGGTTCAGAGATCCACGGCAATGCCTGCAGCAGCGCCGCGCACACCATCGCACCGCCCTGCCACAGCAAGGTGTGCCAGTCGCGTTGATGACGATAACGGGAGATCAGCGCCACCGGCAGCAGCGTCAATAAGCTACCCAGCATTAATAGCGGCAGATGTGCCAGCGCCACTTCGCGCGACAGCCAATAAAGCAGCAACCACTCAGCACCGAGCAGCACCGGCCAGTAGGCACGCGGGCACTGCAACATCAGTCCAAGGCGCAGGCCAAAGGGAAACAGCAACACCGCCAGCTCAGGACGATCCGCCAGATGCAGGCTGATGCTCCACAGGCAAAACCACGCGGCAGAGAAGATGCAAAAACTGGCGATAACGGCAATCAGCCGTGAAAAGAGTGGCTGCATTACCAGCCATCAAACATGCGGCGCGCCAGTTCAACGTCGTTACTGACGTTAAGCTTTTCCAGCAAATTGGCGCGATGAACGTGAACGGTTTTCGGCGACAGGCCCAGTTCGGCCGCGATCTCTTTCACCGCTAAACCTTGCGCCAGTTTTTCCGCCACCTGGCGTTCGCGTTTGGTGAGCGGATCCTGACGTCCGGAGGCGAGCTTCAGGGCGATATCGGGCGTTAGATAGCAGCCGCCTTTGGCCACGGTATGCACCGCAGCGATCAATTCATCGGGGCTACACCGTTTGGAGAGGAATCCACGCGCGCCGGCATTGAGCGCCTGCTCCACCAGCGCCGGACTGTCGTGCACTGACAACATGATGGTCGCCATGCCTTTCGGCAGTTGGCTTAACAGCTCCAGCCCGGAAATATCCGGCATCGAGATATCGCAGATGCACACCTGCACGCCACGCCCCGGCAACTGATTGAGCGCTTCCCGCCCGGAACCGCATTCGGCAACGACCTGAAAATCCGGTTCCAGCCCCAGCAATTGGGCAAAACCCGAACGGACGATCATATGGTCGTCGATGAGCGCGATAGTGGTCATGAGGTTTCCTGGCGGTGAAAAAACGCGCTTACCTTAGCGATAAGCGGGGGAAGCTTCAAGGGGGTTGGGTGGCGGTGGGTCACGTAATTAGTTGTGCCCTTCTATGCAGGCTTAATCGTTGCGGCCAAAGTATAGAGCTGCCTGATCGAGGGCTCAGCAACCCGCGTGCAGTGAATTCTTCCGCATCGCGATGCTGCTGCGTATAGCGAAGCGCAATGTATTCAAAGATCAGTAACTCACCCGGTAATAAGTCACAATTGAAGCGCATAGCCCCCAGAAACGGAAAAATGTGGTTCAAAAAATTGGAATGGTTCTGAGGGGGAGTTGTCGGCAATTAGGGGGCGGACTGTAACATGTAGGTTACTTTTCTGAGGAAGCGTGGCACTGGGTAAAATCATTGTTTTAGTTGGGATGTGATTTGGATTAATACAGAAGGAATCACTGGGCTGCATTGGCCTTAGGTCACCATAAATGGCGACCCTACATAGCAGTTTGTCGTAGGGTCGCCATTCATGGCGACCGATTACTTCTCTGGCACGAAATGTAACACAGGATGCGTAAGCATCCTGTGTATCTCTGACGAAGTAGGTGTCGGTGTCGGTGTCGGTGTCGGTGTCGGTGCCGAGGATTTAGCTAACACAGCAGATAATACTCCCATTTAATTATTATATATAATCTAATAGTGCAATCTCTCATTCTAATTAAATGAGCAGCCTGAATAAATTGCCGCACAATTCAGTTAAGTACGGCATTTTAATTATTCTTAAAAACATTTACTCTCAAGCAAAAAAATCGGACGATTCAAAAACTCACCTAACGAATCATCGCGTTTAACATTGTCAGCATTCACTTTTTCATAAACCACATCATTTTTATAACTTCTGATGGCAACACCAATTTCTTTTACCTTCCAGTATCCATTAGTGCCCTGCTCAATAAACTCAATCATCTCCTTTTTGCTGCCCTTTTCAAACAAAGGAAATCCCTTATTACCTCGCCAATTGAAACCCAACTGGAACAGAAGGCGATGGCAATAAGGCGCCATGCCATTGAGTTCACGAAGAATATTATCTTTGATACTTCCCAAATTCAGAGTTTTATCACCGTAATCGTCGCCAACATGATGAAGAACGTTTAAAAGAAATCCCACATCATATTTATCAGAAAAAGATCTGAAGTCGAAATAGCAATTTATTATCTCCATCTTCTCCTGTAAAGAAAGAACGTCAATGGATTTTTCAACAAATTTAGCGTGCTCGTAATTTCCTTCAATACTGGTTACGTGACTCGCTTCTGCAGATATTGCTGAAAATGAGAAAAATCCAAGATTACAGCCGATATCGATGACATCGCAATGTGAGAGGTCAACAATTTTTTTCATAAAGTCAAGGCGTTGCACTTCAAACCTAGACCCTGGTGTATAATCAACGTTCCCTAACACTTCCTGCAGGATAATCGGTAATGTCTGATACAATGCATGCTTGCCTGAATCAGCTTCATTTTTTAGTTGCGACTTTAAATCTTCAATAAGGTCAGTACGCATTTTCTTTACCACTTGTTAGTTTTATGAGATTTATTTTTACAAATCTCTATGAATGGAGAAGCAATCTCTTTAAAGAATAAGTGAATCGTTTCTTTTTTAAGATAAATATCATGCCGCAGGGTTTTTATTATAAACCACGCAAGAGATTCTCCTTTCCTAAAATATCGCCGAGGTTTTTCACCACTTGCAATATTTGCAACAAGCCCACCGAGCCAAAGATAAGAATGAGCGAAGGTGTGAGATTCACTATCAGCATTAACGGGTTCGTTTGACACCGGTTTGATACCTGCTTTAATAGCAAGCTGGAACGGCCCCCATAATCTTGGGTTAGCTTCAATGAGCCAACTCTCATTATCTATTTTCATCATTTCAACCATGATTAAGCCATGATAGTTTACCGATCGTAATGCCAAAATAACTTGCTGCTCGAAAAGTTTATCCGGACATTCGCAACAGATTGCTGCTATAATTGACTTACCTTGGCTCTGTTGAAGCAAGTTGCGTTGATAACGTATGATAGGATTAATTGGATCATTGAAGTCCATCAAATAATAATAGCTCTCACCGTCAATATACTTTTGAAAAAAATACTCTTCAGGCGCATGTTTACGGGTAAAATCGACATATTCTGATAGTGACAAAATCAAATGAGGATAAATCTTTTCACCTGTTAATTCTGAAAATTCTTTGCGCGGCTTTGCAACAAAAGGAATGTTATTTTCGTTGAGCCCAGGAATATTTTCAGGTGAGTTAACACCAAACATCCCCGTTAACTGGATAAATGATTCTTTATCGGACACTTGAGCGTAGATTTTATCATCGCATAAGGCGACATTTAATCCAGCTTGCTTAAAAATTTCACGCTTTGCCAAGATAACTCTGTTAATGGACTCTGCAGTTGGAACAAAATGTAGAATATCATTGGGATGTTTATTTTTTATACTTATGACACAAGTGCTCATATCATTATGATCAAGTGTATCCAACTTTCTTTCAGCATCGATGTGACATTTATAATGCGTAAGTTTGATCTTATCTTTGCCTGGTCTGGCAATTAAGGAGAATTGGATACCTTCCTTACGAAAATAACGACAGGTTGCGATTATCGCGCGTTCATTAGCGCCCGTAAAAATAACATATCGTAATGATCCTTGCATGATTATGCAACCTTGGCATGGCTGGCAATTAGCAGTGCTTGAATAATATCGTGCTGCTGCGAATCTGTCAGGGATGGATAAATAGGTAAGCACATAACTTGCCTGGAAACTGTAAGTGCCTGTAACAAATTCTCGGGCCGAGATGAATCATATCCCTTATACATTGGGAATTCCGAGATTAATGGATAGAAATATCGACGGGCGTAAACACTTGCACTTTTGAGATCTTCATACAACGCATCACGCGTCATTGGAAAAAGTGTCTCATCGATAAAAATTGGACAATAAGAATAATTCCACTCTACGCCTTCAGGAATTACACCAAACCGCAATCCTTTAATTCCTGATAATTCACGCTGATAATTTTCATATATAGTTTTCCGCCGCTCAAATGCGCCATCGACATGCTTCAACTGCAATACGCCAAATGCAGCCTGAATCTCATTCATTTTTCCGTTTATGCCAGGTGCAACCACAGTGGTTTCATCGGCAAAGCCAAAATTCTTTAGGAAATCAATGCGACGCTTAACGTTCTCATTGGGACAAATGATTGCTCCACCTTCAAAGGTGTTGAAAACTTTTGTAGCATGGAAGCTGAGAACAGACAGATCACCATGATTAAGAATACTTTCCCCATATTGTTTCACAGAAAATGCATGAGCGGCATCATAGATAACTTTAAGGCCATAATTATCTGCAATCTCCTGTATTTCTTGCATATTACAGGGAATACCATAACAGTGTACAGGCATAATCGCCGTCGTTGCCGGTGTAATCGCAGCCTCTATCTTACGTGGATCCAGGTTGCATGTTGAAGCATCGATATCCACAAAAACTGGTTTAATATCGTTCCAGAGTAAAGCATGAGAAGTCGCCACAAATGAATAAGGTGTGGTAATAACTTCACCTGTGATGCGTAATGCCTGAAGTGCTGTCATTAGTGCAAGTGTTCCGTTGGCAAACAGACTTATATGCTTCACACCAAGATAGCTAGAAAGTTCATTTTCTAATTGAACATGAAAGGGCCCACCATTAGTCAGCCTTTTGCTTTCCCAAATACTTTCCAAATAGGGAATAAACTCTTCCAGCGGTGGCAATAAAGGGCTTGTAACCAATATATTGCTCTGATTGTAATGCGGACTCATCACGTTTTTTTTCATTTTTGTATCACTCAGTTGAAGCATGAATTTGGTTGCAAAGCATTTAAGCCTGTTGCTTTTGTAATTATCGACTTAGTTCGTAACACCCAACCTAAGCCAAAGAGCCTCAAAATATCTCTCGCTGCATGCAGTGTCTTCATTAAAAAGCTTTATGTCATCTGTGTGCCGCTTTTCATAGTCTTTCCATACAATGGCAGAGGAAGATAATATTCGACGCCATTCAGCAACTTGATTTTTTACTCTCACAGCTGGCCAGTGATTATCAAACGATTCAACATTGCTACAGAAAATGGGTAGGCCGCAGGATAAATAAAAACGTTGAAGAAAAGCATCCTTAAACCGATTTTCCTCATTATTTGTTCGTATAATGACAGCTAAATCGATGTGCAATGGTTCAATATCTTCAATTGCCAAAAGACCCGACTTCATCCTGTGGGCCTCATCAATCCATTGATTCCATTCAGGGTTAATGTCACCTAAGATTACCCATGAAATACAATCGGCTGTGATAGCAAGAATTTCGGTCAATAATTTACGGTCAGAAGAGCTTAAATCTCGTGCGTCACAAACAACCCTTGGACGTTCAGGTAGTGCGGCTGAGAGTTCGGTTACTGATGACTGTAAAAAAAACATCGGTAACAACTCGATATTTTTTTGTTTTTTTGTTTCTAGCCAACGTTGCTGTTTACAATGAGACACCAGCCAACCATCTAATAATTTATAATTTACCCAACGTGATAGTCGGGCACTTTTCAGTTCATCACTGATGAAATAGTAGAGTTGGCACTCAGTCATTTTCTTAAAGTACTCAACTTCCTCAGCATCAGGCATCGAGACATCACCTGAAAGGATCATTATTTTTGGTTTCAGTTTCGCTATTGTTATGAGCGAGGGCATTTCCTGGAAATATAAAAACGAAATTTTCCTTTGTAAGTGGAGTTTGTTCAGGAGATAACTCAGTCGCTGACTATAAAGATCAGCATTATCCACATTAATAAACACCACTACCTGTAAACCTGCTTGCTTGTCTGCCAACCAATGTGAATACAGGTGCTCTTCTGAGGTAAAATTCTGTTTTTCAACCGAGTGCCTTGCACTGTAGCCGATGTCAGCATGGCATAGCTTTATTAGAGCTAATTTTTTTGTGTTTACTGACTCATAGAGAGAAACATAACTACGTGCTTTTCCATCCAATGCAACGATGCTATTGGGTGTCCATAAGGAAATAAAACCCGCCTGTTGCATTTTAAACATCATATCAATTTCAGCTGAGGCTAAATCCATAAAGTGATCGTCTAGCCCCTTTGCCTCAACCCAACTTTCACGAGATACAAGCAAACAATGACCATCCATAAAGCGCTGTTGACGTACTGCAAGTAGTCGCCCTGCTAATGCTGATGATTGCCAGTGTTCTCCTGCACCAATATGTCCTGCATTTCCATGAGGGCCAATAAAGACTCCAGCAGATATAATCCGCTCATTTGTGCCGATGATTTTCGGTCCTACGCAGGCAACATTTGGTTGGATCGCCATACTCATCAATCCCGGCAACCAATTTTTCATTACGAATAAAATCTGGTTATCCAGAAAAAGGAAAAACTGCCCTCTTGCTTTTTCTATTGCGGCATTATGCAATGCTACTGGATTCCAGGCTATCGGCAGCTGAAGAACACGGATTGTCTCTGGGTCAATAGTAGCTAACCCTGCTATCCACTCATTCAGAGCTTCATTCTTATGAGCATGGTTAACAATAATGATTTCAACGTTGGGCCAGCTGTTGTTTTGTAAGAATCCTGTAATCGCTCGCTCAATCAGCGAGAGTTCGTTTCCAGCAAGTAATATGACTGAAACCATCGGCCCTCGATTGTCGGTTGTACCTTCAATCGGATTAAGGCTTTCTATAACGTCATTGGTTGACTGGCGATGACTCTTCAGTTGCTGATAGGCTTCGAAAACCTGTTCATTCTCAATCGCCTCTGCTTGAGAGCATTGAGGCTCATCTAACTGGATTAATACATCTGGATAGATCACAATTGTATCAGCGCCACTTGCCCCATTAAGCTGACACAGCAAGTCAAATTCGTAAGACTCGTCATAACGCAGTGCTTGCTTACCTAACGCTGCAATTCCCTTGCGAGAAATGACGCTACGCTTCAAATATAAGTGTGGTGCATGGCAATAGAGATCCCAATCAATCGCAGCCCTAAATGCTGCGATATCATCATTCCCTTGTTGATGCCAGACTTCATCGGCGCAAAGTGCCAGCGCCGAGGTATCACGGATAAAGGTAAGTAAGGTTGCAAATGCCCCAGCGACATACGTTGCACCAGCAGGAATATTGTGTAACCAGTCAAACGTGTTTTGCTCAACCTGCGCAGCGAGAGTGATGAGATAGTTACCTTTTAAGACAAATTGACCCTCAGCCATTTTCAACTGAGGCTCCACCTCTCCCACCACTAAAACCGTGACTTGTTGGGTTTGCAACGCAATAGACGCAAGTGTCTGACGAAGTTTTTCCTCCTCTCCTTTATTGACATGTACGGCAATAAGGAACCTAGGAAACTCGGCTCTGTCCAGTTGAAAAATGGGATGATGAGGTGGCACTGTTCTCGATGTTAACCAACCTTGCAGGGTCGCCTTTTTACGTTCACTCTCCTTCAAAATCGCCTGACGCTGCGTTTGAGCAATGAAGAAGACTAACTGTTCGTTAGCCAGTGATCGTCTGTCCAGCATCTTCTCGCGCAACGTACCCATCGATTCCCGAACGCCCTTGAGGGAGTCAGGATGATCATCCCAAGCATAGCCTGCAGCCCCGGTATCTTTCAGCGTGGAAGCGGTGACCGCATATTTTTCCAATCCCTTGATTGACAATGCAACCACTGGGCAACCGCATAAAATGGCTAGCGCATTTGTTCCTGACGATTCGAAACTATACAGGACCCGAGCACGCTTCAGCTTGACCGCAAGATCTTCTAAAGAAAGTGGATTGCGCATAGAGAGTATTTCTATATCTGCGGGAAGCTTCGTAAAATCCACACGGCTTTCTGGAATACGGTTTAAATATAAAAGAGTCAGATCTTTATTAGGATTATCGTTACAAAACAGTTCCAGATCATAAAGTTCAAGCCTTAACAACGGGTCAGCATATTTCCCAGCAAACTCCTGCCGATACCAAAAAAATAAGTCGTCTCGCGATGATTCAATTAGATTTCCATTCATCACGCCTTCACGGTTCAGCATGTAGCGCACTACGACGGGTGCTTTAAGTGGATTACCGCTAACGATCTCAGGATAGATGGCAATAATGGGGATACCCTGAGCATTGTGTTGATTGAACTGCGCATCCGACAATACAGGGGTATTCCAGGCAGGATTGGGTTTGGCATTCACGAGCCATGCCTTGTGCCCTTTTTCATTAAGCAGGTGACACAAATAGTGCATCACCTGTATGCCGAGCGACGAGGACGTATAGTTCGGCGTCATAATGTAATAAGGATAAGATTCCGGACCCTGCATTGCGTATGTATTCCTTGAGTAGTCTCGCTTAGCGGAACGCGTCAGTCCCGAAAAGGCTTAATAGAAATACTCTGACACGGCAAAGGCTGAAATCAGGCTTCGAATACCGCCATTTTTTACCCTCTTTTTTTGTCATAAACGCTGGCCGCATGACAGTTGCCAGCGGTACCTCAACCTCCTAAGAGAGAGAATGTCCTTTTCTGTTTTTCAGGGCCGCCATGCTGCCAGCCAGTTGGTTACATTCTTGCGATTGAGCATCCATTCCTGACGCAATCGGGATTGCAATTCCAGACCGACTCGCTCACTTTCATCACGATCTGCAAGATGCATGCGTATCGCCTCTATCCAATCGGATAAACGGTTTTGTACACGTGTTACCGGCAGGTCGGTATTTCGATAACACTCCACATCACTGCATATGACCGGAATAGCACAAGCACCATATTCCATTAACCGTAAGTGACTTTTGCAAATATTGAATATGTTGTCTTCAACGGGTGCCAGAGCAAGATCCAGATCAAGGGAGGCCAATTTTGCTGGATAAAGCGAAATATCCACACCAGTATGGAACTCATGCACATAAGGACGAAGTTTATCAGGGCACATACCCATAAATACCCATTCGACTTCGTTGGCCAGGGCTTTGACAACATCAGCAATCATTTCTAAATCGCCCTGATGGCTGGATCCACCGGCCCATCCTACCCGAGGTTTACGCCCTTGCTGGCGAAGACTGTGTAGATTCCCCCACCAATCGACAGGTAAACAATTTTTTACCACCCGAATATCTGGATGGAATTCGCTTAGGGCCTCCGCTAAAGGTTCTGTAGAGACCACGAACCGATCAAAGAAACTGAGGCTTTTGCGTAATTGCTCTTTTACATCGGCATTGAAATTTTTCCGATTATTATGCTTTTCCGGTAGCTCTATAATGTAGTCATCCAGCTCAAACACCTTAAATACATTGCTTAAATTACCAACTCGTTCGATCCAGTTATGAAAGGCGGGTGAGTAACGACGCTGGATAATAAGGCTATCGGGCTGAAACTGTGCCAATTCACTGATATTTAGTAACGTTAATCCATTCTTACCTTGTGCAATTCCAGCTTCTTCCATTGCGGCAAAGGGTTTAAGCATGCGGTAATGACCACAACCCGCCGTATCCGCATGATTAACAAAGATTTGTGGTACCTCGTCACGTCGTGTTGGTTGCCAACTTAGCCGGCTATCTGCTCCCAGATCAAAATTTCGACTACGTAAGGAGAGATTCGCGTTATAAGCCGGATCGTTGGCTATGAGTGGCATCCAACGTTTGAATAGCTTGTCTTCTTCCAGCTGTTTCATTTTTGCCGACGCATGGGGTGACTCGCCGTTAAAACGGCTTTTCCTGCCAGCGCTGCGTAAAATACGGGCATAAGGTGTCCAAACCACTAAATAGCCGATTTCACGCGCGCGCAAGCATAAGTCAACATCATCAAATAATAGGTTTTGACTATCAAATCCACCTAAATCATTGAAAACCGTCTGACGCACCAGCATAAAGTCCCCTGATACGGCACTGTAATTTTGATCAATATGCAGGCGTGCCATAGCTGAAGATTGGCTATCGTCATAGCCTCGGAAAACATCTCCTGCAGCACCATTTGCGCCTAGAATATAGCCAGCATGACGAATTTTGTTATCCGCCGACAATTGCTTGCCGCCTACAATTCCAACTTCCGGACGTTGACCATGATTCATCAACAGCTTTAGCCATTCACCGTCAGTAATGGCGAGCTCACTGTGCAGGAAAAGGAGATAATCGCCGCTGGCTTGACTTGCCGCTAAATTAGCCATTGCACCATGATTAAAGGCATGACCGTAGTGAAGTACACGAATCAATTGCGGATCAACGGTAGATATCGCGTCTAGCCATGCATCACGTTCAGCTGAGCATTCATTATCTGCAACAATGAGTAACTCGTAGGGCTGATAGCGTGTTTTTTCCATTAATGATGTCACACAGGTAATTAATACTGGCAAACTGGCGCTGGCCAAAATAATGATTGAGACCTTAGGTGTGAGCGAATGGTTATAACGCAGCCGATAATTGTGGAATTGGTCAAGGTCTATTTCTGCGTCACTATAACCACGATGATGAAGATGACGCTGAATAAGCTGTGCATCTAACGCGATATCACGTTTTTTTAGTTGTGCAGTCAGCAGAGGTTCTGCAACATGCCCTATACAATTTAAACCTTGCGAAACAATGAGCTTAAGAATCAAATCTAATTCAGCTGACTGACCAGCGGTGGGATCCAGCCCTTCTGCTGCAAGCAATAGTTCTCGTTGAAAAAGCCAATGCTGCGACATGGTTTTCGGTGAACTGAGCAACATATCCAAATTAAAGTCAGGGCGGAATGCTATTCCCGCTGGCTCCCCTTGAATAAAGAAAAATTCGTCTGCATAAACGGCCAGCATCCCTTTTGTCGATAATAAATGCGTAGATAAGGCAATCAGCCCAGAGAGATGGAATATCGTTCCTGCATCAACAAAAATAAACCACTCAGCTTGGCTATCACTAATAAACTTATTAACTGAAATAATATAATTTTCATTTGATAGGATGTTTTGAGCGCTCTGATTTTCTTCATCGCTCAGGCCAATAACGACTGTTTCTAATGTTAGCAATGCAGAATCGAATTTTTTTACCGAGACCAGAGTGCTTTCAAGTTGTGCTGCCGTACTCTCTGCCGCATTAATAATGATTGCCAGAGAAACAGGCGTTGAAAGCTGCTGTCCAATCTGATTGAGATATTGCTGTTGAAATGGCTCAAGCGTACGCGTACTCAGCCATTGGGACAATGTATTTAGACTAAGATGGTGTTGCTGGGAAGTACGTAAGTCTTTTTGTGCTCGCTGCTGAGGTTGTGAAGCTAAACAAACGCTTATTTGCTCACGCGGCGAGCTCATCTGCTTAAACCAGGCAGACGTACAAATGAAATCGTTGATTCGCTTACGTTGCTCAACTACATGCTCTTTGGAATCACGTTGATGAGGTTGCGAATATACATCTGATTCGCGTATGGCACAGAGTGATTCAGGCAGCCAAATTATATCGCCTTTTGGCAGCAACTTGCAGTAGAGCGCCAATGCTGAAACATCGGAATGAACCTTTCCATTAATGCTGAATAAGGCCTCTCTTTTAGGCATTAATGAGACGAGTTGAGCACGAGGTATCAGCGTGGCCCCTAACTCACCCAATAGATTGTAATTAAGGCTGGTTTGATAGCGCAGAACATCTTTGCCATCCATTAAGCTCATTTCTGACAGTAATGCTGCAGTGGATATATTGTCAGGAAGAGGAGTACCCAGCGGGCTAATTAACTTACGTTTGGCCACAGCCAGAACAGCTTGCGGATGTTTAACAAGTGCGCATAGCATTTTATTAACACAATCTGGCGCAAGCACTTCAGCATCACTCATGAATTTCACATATGCGCCACGTGAGGTTCTAATAGCCTGTTCAGCTGCTTTGTAATATCCAGCGCCTGTGGTCAGGAAATTAATCTTATGCCCGGCTTGTTTTAGATAAGGCTGTACGCATTTGGCAACAAATTTTTCATTGCTGTGATCAATAATAATAATTTCACAATTTGTATAATCTTGCGCCAATGCGCTTTGCAGCGCCTCATTTAGCCAGATCGGAATTTGTGCGGTAATGATGATACTGACAAGCGGTGGTTGGTTCATCTCACAAAGTCTCCCAAAGCGCCAACCTGCGCCGCAGCGGCATCAGAAAAGGCAGATAATTGGGATAATGTTAATGATCAAAGTGACTTTTAATCCTGCAAGTAACACAGAGAATCGTGGCTATTTCTGACTTTTTTCTCCCTGTAGCGACTTAAAAAACTCAAACCCTTCCAGTTCATTCCCTGCCACTGATGATGTTTATAGAGATAAAAAAAACGGGGAATGTCATTAAACATTCCCCGTTGCTGGCTATGCTTTCAGCCCAATCGTCAGCACTCGTTAGTCTGGTGCTAAAAAATCAGAATATCACTTGGGCCGAAGGATTATTAGCCCTGCAGCAGAGACAGAACCTGCTGAGGAACCTGGTTAGCTTTAGCCAACACTGAGTTACCCGCCTGCTGGATGATCTGTGCTTTAGACATATTGGAAACTTCTGTTGCGTAGTCAGCATCCTGAATACGAGACTGTGCTTCGGACAGGTTCGTCGTTGTGTTATTCAGGTTGGTGATAGCTGAATCCAGACGGTTTTGAACCGCACCAAGGCTTGAACGATAGGTATCAACTTTAGCGATTGCTTTATCCAGCATCGCCAGAGGATCTTTAGTCGCTGCGCCTGCAAACTCAGTAGTTGCGCCAGAACCGCTTAATTCGATACCGCTAGTCGTGCCAGAAGTAACAGCCGTTGCATCCTGGCTATCGGCCAGCAGACCAGAAGACACTGAATAGTTTTTGCCCTGTACACTAACGAATGCAACTGCTTTACCGGTAGAGTCAGCACCAACCTGAACCAATTTACCGCTCTGAGTTGCAGCGTTAGCACCAATACCGTTGGCTGAATCACCATAAGAAACGTCAGTAGTGTTCAATTCAACTTTACCAGCGTCAGTACCCGCGTTGTCTACTGACACTGAGTAGTAGTCGCTACCAGACTGAACGACATAACCGCTTGAACCAGTAATTTGGTGCAAAGAAAGGGTGCTTGCATCAACGCCCAGAGTTTTCGCAGCATCAGACAGGTCAACGTTAGTCAGTACGCCGCTGTCGCCAGCAACCTGTGTAACCGCTGCGCCAACGCTCAGTGCGTTTTTAGATACTGAGAAACCGCTCAGGCCCAGAGTTGAAGAGTCGATTTGCTCCAGGTTGATGTTGATGGTTTGACCATCATTTGCGCCAACCTGAATGCTCATGGAGCCATTCTTGGACAGCACGTTCACGCCGTTAAATGCAGTCTGACCTGATACGCGGTCAATTTCGTCCAGACGTGATTTGATTTCGTCCTGGATTGAAGACAGGTCAGAATCTGAGTTAGTACCGTTCTGAGACTGTACAGTCAGTTCACGGATACGCTGTAAGTTGTTGTTGATTTCTGACAGTGCGCCTTCAGTAGTCTGCGCTGCAGAGATACCGTCGTTTGCGTTACGCGCTGCCTGAGTCAGGCCGTTGATGTTAGAAGTGAAGCGGTTGGCAATTGCCTGGCCCGCTGCGTCATCTTTAGCGCTGTTAATACGAAGACCAGAAGACAGACGCTCGATAGAGGTAGACAGAGCAGACTGGTTCTTGTTGATGTTGTTCTGAGTGATCAGCGAGAGGCTGTTGGTATTAATGACTTGGGCCATGATAATTTTCCTGTTAATCAAGTCTTTCGGTTAAGGTGTGGGCTTCAACCCGCCGGCTTCAGCGCCGTCAATGTTGTTATCGTCTGCCCTTAAACAACCTTTAGATTTTTTTTAGGACCAGGTGAAAATTTTTCCCTTCAACCTGTCACGCTTATCTTTATCGCCCTCTCTGCACACTTCTTTAGCCTTTTAATCATTTTTTCTAGCGCCAGAAATACCCTTCTCTATATACGCTATTCACTTCATCACTCCTGGATAATTAATTTTAAACTTTGCCCATTCCAAGCCGATAACCCGGGTATTCAAACTCCGTGTCGACCACTTAAAGGAAACAACATGGCAAGTATCTCTACGCTGGGTATCGGTTCTGGCCTCGACTTAAGTACCATCCTTGATAACCTGACTACTGCTGAGAAAGCGTCATTAACGCCCATCTCTAATCAGCAGACGGCCTATACCGCTAAATTGAGCGCGTATGCCACGCTTAAAAGTTCGCTCTCTACCTTTCAGACCGCTAATACTAAGCTGAATGACGCTGACCTTTTTACAGCGACATCTGCAACCAGCAGCTCCAGTGCTTTCAGTGCCACCACAACGGGAAGCGTTGCTGCTGGTAAATACACGATTAGCGTGACTCAATTGGCTCAGGCACAAACTTTGACGTCCGCAGTGCAAACCAGCAATACCAACGCATTGGGCGACAGCTCTGTCAGTAGTCGCAGCCTGGCCATTACGCTGAAAGACGGAACAAGTAAGAGCATTACTCTTACCTCTGATCAGACATCCTTAACCGGGATGCGTGATGCCATCAATGGAGCGGATGCTGGCGTTACTGCCAGCATTATCAAAGTCGGTGATGGGAGCTATCGACTGTCACTCACCTCAAGCGAGACGGGTAGCGATAACGCAGTTAGCAAGATTGCTGTGACAGGCGATGATACGTTGCAGGCGATAGTCGGCTATGACTCTACCGCCAGTACCAATCCAATGACACAAAGCGTAGCAGCGCAAAATGCCAAACTGACGGTGAACAATGTCGAGATTGAAAACAGTAGCAATGTGATAAGTGATGCCCTGGAAGGGATCACTCTCAATCTCAATGACACCACCAGTAGTAACCAGACGCTGACTATTGCAAAAGACACAACTAAAGCTAATAGCGCCATTTCAAATTGGGTAGATGCCTACAACACCTTGCTGGACCAGTTCAGCTCGTTGACCAAATACACCGCTGTGGATGTCGGCGCAGATGCGCAAGACACCAGCAACGGCGCGCTGTTAGGTGACAGCACCCTGCGCACCATCCAGACGCAGCTGAAAAGCATGCTGACCAATGCGCAGAGTTCTTCTACTTATAAATCGCTGGCGCAAATCGGTATCACCACCGACCCAACCACCGGTTCGCTGGAGCTGGATTCCGATAAGCTGGAAACCGCGCTGAGCAGCGATGCCGATGGCGTGAAAGAGATGATTGTCGGTGACGGTAAAACCACCGGCATCACCACCACCATCGCCACCAATCTGACCGGTTGGCTCTCCAGCACCGGTATCGTGCAGGCCGCGACTGATGGCGTGAGTAAAACGCTGAACGACCTGACCGATCAGTACAACACCATGAGTACGCGTATCGACAACATGGTGGCGCGTTATAAAACTCAATTTACTCAGCTTGATGTTCTGATGAGTTCGTTGAACCAGACCAGCAGCTATCTGACGCAGCAGTTCGAGTCATCAAGCAGTTCAAGCTCTAGCAGCTCATCCTAATAGGGAATGACTATGTACAGCGCAAACGGCACACAAGCCTACGCAAAAATCGGGGTGGAGAGCTCAGTGATGAGCGCCAATCAACAGCAGTTGATTACCTTGCTGTTTGACGGTGCGATCAGCGCACTGGTCCGCGCCCGCCTGTTTATGCAGGACAACAATATCCAGGGAAAAGGTAACTCGATTTCCAAGGCCATTAACATCATCGAGGGCGGACTCAAGCAGGGCCTCGATGAGCAATCAGGCGATGACCTTACCGACAACCTGTTAGGGCTCTATTCCTACATGGTTCGTCGTCTGGTTCAGGCTAATCTGCGTAATGATGTCGAAGCCCTCGAAGAAGTTGAAGGTCTTCTGCGCAATATCGCTGATGCCTGGAAAGAAGTCGTACAACCTCAACACCTTCAGGACGCCGTTTAATGAATATTGCACCGTCACTTGTCACCGTTTACCAACAGTTACTCGACCTCAGCCACGGAATGCTGCGTTTGGCAGCAGACGGCGAATGGGATGATTTGATTACCAAGGAAGTGGACTATGTCAGTGCGGTGCAAAGACTGGCGCAAACAACCGAAGCCGCCGCACCGTCGCGCCAGCTGCAAGAGCAACTGCGTCCGGTGTTACGCCATATTCTCGATAATGAGAGCGAAGTGAAACGTCTGCTGCAGTTGCGTATGGATGAATTGACGCAGCTGGTGGGCCAGTCATCGATGCAGAAATCGGTGATGAGTGCGTATAGTAAGCAAGGTAGTGTGTATTTGCCGCAGAGTTGATTCGGATTCTGCGCGCTGGTGCCCTCACCCCGGCCCTCTCCCACGGGGAGAGGAAGACGCTGCAATATGTCAGATGGGGCTCGATCGGTTCCCTCTCCCTGTGGGAGAGGGTTAGGGTGAGGGAAAACTACTTCTGCGTCGCCGTTGAAACCGGGCGCATAATCTCTGGCTCGATATTCTGAATCACCGCGTCGTTCGGACGCTTCGCCACTTCTTCCAGCGCCTGCTGACATTCAACGGTTGGGCGATCCACTTTACGCAGTCTCAACCCATCGTAACGCAGCTCGCCGTTCTCCAGCACCAGCGGCATCACGCGCACCTGGCGCGTCACGTTGACCCAGTCATCGCCCAGACGGGTTAATTTGCCCGGCTTGGCAATCACGCGCTGCCACTGGCGGCAATCCAGCGTGTCGCCTTCGGCACCGATAATCAGGCTGCCCATCGCTTGCTTGCTGATCAGCTTGCTCTGCGGGCCCACGGTTTGCCAGTTGCCTTTGAGCTCCAGCGGCGCCGGGGTTTTCACCGCTTGGTCATAATTGCTGATCTGCGCACAGCCACTCAGCGCCAGCGCGGCCACTATCATCCACTTTTTCATTCTCGGTCCCTACACTCGCATCAATGGCGGCTACGTTATAATTTTTCCCGCCCGTTGCGCAAGGTATCTGCTGCGCGCCGCACGTTTTTCCTCAAGCTGTTCACTTCTACGCCGATAACTCTTCTGGAGTTAAAAGTACCTGCAAAAACAATAATTACCGACTACACACTCACCTTCGTTACGGAGAACACCGTTATGCGATTGACTCTTCGCGCGCGTCTGACATCAATTGTTGGCCTGCTGTGCATTTTACTGATTGTTGCCGCCATCTGGGGAATCATCGGCCTGCGCGCCGCCGACCAACGGGCGCAAAACGCCTACCAGAATGAGCTGTTACCGCTGCAATATTCCTCCCGCCTGTACCGCATGGTGCAGGAACAATCCTCGACCCTGTTCGATGCCCTGCGCTACTGGACCGACAGCAGCGAAGTGGATAAACGTCTGGCGCGCATCACGCACTATGGCGAGCAGATAGCCAAAGACCGCCAAACCTGGCAGCAGCTGTCGTTTGATGCGCAAACCAAACCGCTCAGCCAGCAATTCATCACCCATCTCGACGGCTGGCAAACCGCATTGAAGGATGCCGGTGAACTGCTGAAAGGTGGCAATCCGTCCGGCGCGCTGGTGGTGATTGAAACCCGCCTGCGCAGCGGCAGTCAGCTGCTGCAACAGGACATCGACCAGCTCGATGCGTTGATGCGTCAGCATGCGGAACTCACCTATCAGCAGAGCAACAGCGATTACCAGTTAGCGCGTAATAGCCTGATTATCATTTTGCTGGTCGGGCTGAGCGTGGCGCTGGTGTTCGGCTGGCTGCTGATCCGCTCGATCAACCGTTCGATTGGCCAGGCGCGCGAGTTGGCCGAATCAATTGCGGCCGGTGAACTGAACCATGATATCGGCAGCGTTTCGCGCGATGAGATGGGCGAACTGATGCAGTCGCTGCTGCGCATGGATGTGCGTCTGGCGGAGATCGTGCGCGAAGTGGGCGAAAGCGCCAGCGCGCTGAGTGATGCGGCGCGTCAGATGGCCGACGGCAACGACGATCTTTCTGAACGCACCCATTCGCAGGCCAGCTCGCTGGAACAGACCGCTGCCAGCATGGAGCAGATGACCGCCACGGTGAAACACAACGCCGATAACGCGGCGCAGGCCAACGAGCTGGCAACCGACGTGCGTCATCAGGCCGAACGTGGCAGCAGCGTGCTGCGTGATGCGGTCAGCGCGATGGAGGAGATCGAATCTTCCAGCAAGCGCATCGCCGATATCAACCGGGTGATCGATGAGATCGCCTTCCAGACCAACCTGCTGGCGCTCAACGCGGCTGTCGAAGCAGCGCGCGCGGGCGAACAGGGGCGCGGCTTTGCCGTGGTGGCGTCCGAAGTGCGTCAGCTGGCGCAGCGATCCGCCGGAGCCGCCCACGAGATCAAAGCGTTGATTGATGCCAGCGTGGGTAAAGTGGAAGCCGGCAGCGCGCTGGTGCAGCGTTCCGGCGCGATGCTCAATGACATCAATCTGGGCGTGGCGCGCGTGGTGGATATTGTCGGGGAAATTGCCGTAGCCAGCCGCCAGCAATCCAGCGGCATTGAGCAGGTCAACACCGCGGTGATTCAGATGGATGGCGCGACGCAGCAAAATGCCTCGCTGGTGCAGGAAGCCAGCGCCGCCAGCCAGACCGTCAGCGAACATGCCGGATTGCTGGTGGAGAAGATGGCCTTCTTCCGCCTGCAACAGCGCTAAGGAGCGAGATGATGCGTAAACTTCTCGCGATGTTGCTGGCCATGCCGCTGCTAACTCAGGCGGCGACCACGCTGAATATCGCCACCATCGCCAACGGCGATATGACCATCATGCAGCAGCTCGCCACGCGCTATGAGCAGGAACATCCTGACGTCAAACTGCAATGGCATGTGATGGACGATGGCGCGCTGCGTCAGGCGGTGCTGTCGGCGATGAACAGCGGCCAGGCGCAGTTCGATGTCATCACCGTCGGCACCTATGAAGCGCCGCTTTGGGGTGAAAAAGGCTGGCTGGCACCGCTGAATAAGCTGCCTGCGGATTACGACAGCGATGATCTCATCGCACCGGTGCGCAAAGCGCTGTCGTTCCAGCAAACGCTCTACGCCCTGCCGTTCTACGGCGAAAGCAGCATGACCTACTACCGCAAAGATCTGTTTGCGCAGAAAGGGTTAACCATGCCCGATAATCCCGACTGGACCGATATCAAAAACTTCGCCGCCAAACTGACTGACCCGCAAAAAGGCATTTACGGTCTGTGCCTGCGTGGCCAGCCAGGCTGGGGCGATAACGTGGCGTTCATGACCACCATGGCGAATGCTTATGGCGCGCAATGGTTCGATGAAAACTGGCAGCCGACGCTTAACTCGCCAGAGTGGCGCGAGGCGCTGGGTGATTATTTGCAGGTGGTGAAGCAGGATGGACCGCCGGATACGGTGAAAAACAGTTTTGGCCAGATTCTGCGCCTGACCGCGCAAGGCAAATGCGCCATGTGGATCGACAGCACGGTGGCGGCCGGTTTGCTGGTGAATCCGCAGATTTCATTAGTCGCCGATAAGCTGGCCTTTGCGCCTGCGCCGGGCGGTATTACGCGCAACGGCTCCAATTGGTTGTGGTCGTGGGCGCTGGCGGTACCGGCGAATACGCCGAATCGCGAGGCGGCGATTGCCTTTATTAGCTGGGCGACGTCAAAACAGTATATCCAGCAAGTGGCCGATACCGTTGGCTGGGGCGCGGTGCCGCCGGGCAGCCGCAATTCGACGTATCAGCAGGCGAGCTATCAGCGTCTGGCGCCGTATGCAGCGCAGGTGCGTGCGGCGATTGATTCCGCCACCGTCGAACAGCCGACGCTCAATCCGGTGCCTTATCAGGGCGTGCAGTACGTGAGTATTCCCGGATTTGATCAGATGGGTAACGCCGTCGGGCAGAATCTGGCGGATATGCTGAGCGGCAAACTGACGCTGGATGAGGCGCTGACGAAAAATCAGCAGGACGTGATGCGGATTTATCAGCAGTTGCATTGATATGCTGTGATCAAAAGTTACACATACCGTAGCGGCGCGATTTATCGCGCAATAAATTGCGCCGCTACGATGCCCGTGTTCTGTAAGATCTGAAACTGACAAGGCCACATGCGCGCGTTACACTAGCGCGCAAGTTGATACGCAGGAACACCGAATGAAAACCCCAGAAGAGTATTACGCTCAGGCGCGCACGATGTTTTTCGCCGCTCACCCCGATTTCCAGTCTGCACTGGATGAACTCACCGAAAGCGATGCCCGTCAGGCTAACCTGTCATTAGCGCAGTTACGCGACTGGCATGCAGAACGTATTTATGCCGCGTTTTTGCGTCAGAAGAAGCTGGACGGCATGCTGTTTTCCATTCAGCTGGCGGAACCCGATAAAGCCGTCGCCGCGGATGCCATTGAAAAGTATCTGAAATCTCACGCGGAAGCGTTAGGCATGACGTGGGAAGAGTTCTGCATTAAGAACGAGCTGTAATCTGCAACGCACTGAAAATGCATCAAAGATACATCTCCAACCACACAAATTGTTCAGGAAAAAGTTGTACAAGTCGTTCGAACTTGTATAACTTACTCATCACGACGTCAGTCGTAGATTGTCCTTGAACGAATGGTGCTGTTGCACCGCCTCTGGAAGTGTTGCTGGATTTCCACTTCCAGAGGTAATATTTTTTCTACCCTTCCCGCTCGATCCCTTTCACTTCGATATAACTTGCCACCGCCAGTAGACGATTCACGTGGGTCAGCAGCAGATCAACATCGGACTGTAAAAACTCCTGCGAGGCGCGTGAAGCAGTCACAATCGCCTCTTGCACCGTATCGGAAATGGTCAACGAGTTATTCTCTTTCGCCTGAATCAGCAGCGCCGCAATCAATAACGACTGCGCCTCAACCTGCGCCACCAGCTCTTTTGCTTCCACATCCATTTTTGCCATTTTCAATAAGATATCGATAACCAGTTGGCGCATATTTACCCCTGTTTTTATTTACAGTACTATATCGCACCCGATCCAATGAATGGAACGACCCTGATGTTTGTGGAGTTGATTTACGATAAGCGTAACGTGGCCGGATTACCGGGTGCACGCGAGATGATTTTGCAGGAGTTGGAAAAGCGTGTACAGCGCGTCTTTCCCGATATTGAGGTGCGCGTCAAACCAATGGAGCGTAACGCAATAGATACCGATATGAGTAAGAACGATAAAGCGACGATTGCGCGGATTGTTGAAGAGATGTTCGATGAGGCAGAAATGTGGCTGGTGGCCGATTAGGCCACCAGTGCGATAAGCGCTTAGCTTTCCTGCTCAGCATGGTTGATGGCGATTTCCAGATCCTGAATCGCCTCATCAATGTCATCCAGCAGCTTGCCCTGTTTGTTCAGCAAGGTATCGAAGCGTCCCGCATATTCTGTGTCTTTGTACTCACCCGCATCAAACGCCAGCCAGTGGGCAGACAGCGTCTCAGTGTTGGTCTGCGCGTAGTGGCGCATCTCTTTAAGCTGGGAGGTGACATCACGCAGGTAGTCAGTTTTGGTTTTTACAGTTTCTGTATCACTCATGCTATCTTCCTTTTCGCTTAATAAGACGATTTAAATAACGCTTGAATGATTAAAGGTAGTGCAAAATATCGAAGCTGCCTTAGGAATAATCGGAAGTGACTAAAACCTGTTAGTAAACAGGGGACATCCCGGTCCCCGATGCTGAGTCGTCAGGCATTACAGATACTTCCTCGCCAGATCAATCAGCTCATCCTTCGCTGCATCGCCCAGTTTGATCACGCCCTGCTCGACAAAGCTAAACGCTCTGACGAAATCCTTCACGCCTTCTGAGAACGCCTGAGTTCCGTCGTGACTCTCCGCCGTTGCGGCGGCTGGCGGCGCGTCGGCTGCAGCGGGAGCAGCGACGTCCGGTACGCTGGGTGCCGCAACGTCGGCTGGCGCAGGCGTTACTGCCTCCGGCGCTGCAGTGGCCGCCGCCTCCGCGGGTGCAGCGGTTATCGCCTCTGGTGCCGCAGCCGGTGTAACCTCAGCCGGTGCCGCTGCGGGCGCAACTTCAGGTGCGGCTTCTGCGACGACAGCGGGCGCCGCTTCAGGCGCTGCAGCGGTCTCAGGTGCAGCAACGGGCGTAGCGACTTCGTTGGCGAAATCTTCCGCCGGTGACGATGCGATGGTGCTGGTTGGATTGATGACAGTTTGATCGCTCATAATGCTCTCCTTCTTACTAAATAAAGATCGCAGTCGGGCAAGAGTGGCTGCAATCCACGGGGTAATTCGCATAATGCCCTCCTTAACGCTTGGGTTGAGGTGGCGACTTATCTCCTTCTGCCGGTTTCCCTTTGTCAGCCGGATTGCTGACCGGGTGCTTCAATGTCCCATCGAGTTTGTTCTGCAGCGCCACCAGCTGGCTGGTGAGCTCTGCCACGCGCGCTTCACGCCGTTCCGATATGGTTCGATATTGCTGTCGAATCTCTTCAACACGCTGATTGGCGCTGTTACTGACGAACAAAAACAGCACCGTCATCGCCACGCACATCAGCGACAACATCAGCAGAAAGCCGCCGAAGAACAGTTGGCGCCGATGGTTTTTCACTACGTACTCACTGTTTATCTGCATCATCACGACTCTCCTCCAGAGTGGTAATCAGTTGGTTAACCTGACTGCGAAACTTATCGCTGTGCTCGGCTTCGGTGGTCGCCAGCAAAATGCTCAAGGCGTTTTTAATCAGCCGCAGATCGGTTTCCAGCGAAGAGATACGCCGCAGGTTTTTGTCATGTCGGATGCGCAATTCATCGTTTTCCTGGCGCATCAAGGCGTGACCTTCTTTGAGCAGCATCACCTGTTCTTTGTAGCTGGTGATGATCTCCCCGCCGGCACGATTACTGGTGACGATAGCGGCGATACCCGCCATTAACGGTTTCCAGAACACAGCTGCTGCGCCGCCGCCGAGAAGCAACGCACCTACGCTGGTGACTAAACTACTTTCCATGCTTCACCTCTCACCCCTGGCAAGGGTTGTGCCCCATAAGCACGCTGACCACCCTTGCCAGCTTCGCGGTCAACGCCTGAATTTAAGTTTACTTTAACTTATGAATTTAAGTATACTTAAGTCGTTCCTTCAGGAGATGTCAAGATGATGAAAAAAGAATCTTCCGGTGAGCGCATCCGGGCACGACGTAAAGCACTACAGTTGACGCAGCAGGCACTGGCAAAGAGCATCGGTGTATCGCATGTAGCTGTATCGCAATGGGAAAAAGAAGAAACCGTACCGCGTGGCGAGAATTTGCTGCGGCTCGCGGAGTGGCTGCAATGCACAGCGGCGTGGATTATTGACGGGGACGGCGAAGTGTTTGCCACCCACGCCAAAGCCGCACCGGTTGCGGCGGTGCCATTGATTAGCCTGGCGCAAGCGTCGACGTGGTTGGGCGAGCAGCGATTGTTGCTCAAGCAGCAGGCCACGCGCTTTCTCTACAGCGAAAGTCAGTTGGGCGATGGCGCGCTGGCAGTCACGGTAGAAGATCACGCGATGCAGCCCGATTACCGGCCCGGTGACAAAGTGATCTTTGATCCGGACGTTCAGCCGCAGCCGGGCGATGTGGTGCTGGCGCTGGTGGATGGCGTGGCGCGGGTGCGGATTTATCGCCTGCAAACGCAACAACAGGATGAACAAATCTTCACATTGCGCGCGCTGAATGATGACTTTCCGCAGCTGCATTCGGCGGAATCTGCGCTGCAAATCATCGGCACGCTGATGGAGTTGCGACGTTACCGAAGCGGCTAGCCGCTTCGCTTAACCTGTTATTTTAAAAAAAGTTTAGCCTGAGCGCGGGAAGCTATGGACAGACCCCGCGGTAAGACTGCTAATCTAGCCGCAAAATAATAAATTATCCGGACAATCTCGATGCTCACCACAATTATCTACCGCAGCCATCTGCACGATCACGTGCCAATTAAAACGCTCGAAGATATGGTTGCTAAAGCCAATAGCAAAAATAAAAACTTCGACGTCACCGGCATTCTGCTGTTCGACGGCCTGCACTTCTTCCAGCTGCTGGAAGGCCCGCGCGAGGCCGTTCAGGGCATTTACAAGCGTATTTGTCAGGACGCACGCCACCATAATCTGGTGGAGTTAATGCACGACTTTGCGCCCGAACGCCGCTTTGGCAAAGTTGGCATGGAGTTGTTCGATCTGCGCGAGCATGACAAAGACACTGTACTGCAAGCGGTGCTGGATAAAGGCACGTCGCGTTATCAGCTCACCTACAAAGATCGCGCGCTGCAGTTTTTGCGCACCTTCGTAGTGGCGCGCGACAAAGAGAACTACTTCGAGATCCCGCCAGCCAATACCTGGGAATTTATTCCCGATAATGAATGGCAGAACGATCTGGAGGGTATCGATCAAAGCCTGCAGGATTGCCGTTTCGCCTTTCAGCCTATCATCGATCCCTTCGCGCGCCGCATCACTTCGTTTGAAGCACTGATTCGCACGCCGAACGGTGGCTCACCGGACGAGTATTTCTCCGCATTTGGCGGCGAAGCGATTTATCACGCGGATATCAAATCGAAACGCCTGGCCTTTAGCGTGGCGAGCAAACTGGGGATTGGCGAGCATCGTCTGTCGATCAACCTGCTGCCGATGTCGCTGGTGACGGTGCCAAATGCGGTGGATTTTCTGCTTAGCGAGATCAACGCCAGCGGGCTGGTGCCGCAGCAGGTGATTGTCGAAGTGACCGAAAATGAGATCATTTCGCGCTCGGATGAATTTGCTGCCGAAGTGAGAAAGTTGAAAGCGGCGGGTATCAGCCTGGCGCTGGACGATTTTGGTGCCGGTTTTGCTGGCTTGTCGCTGTTATCGAAATTCCAGCCGGACAAAATCAAAATCGATCGCGAGCTTATCCGCGATGTGCACAAAAGCGGTCCGAAGCAGGCGATCATGCACGCCATCATCAAGTGCTGCGCCTCGCTGGAGATTGCGGTGATTGCCGAAGGTGTCGAGCAAGCGGAAGAGTGGATGTGGCTGGAAGCCGCGGGCATTAGCCAGTTCCAGGGTTTCCTGTTTGCTCATCCGCTGCTGAATGGATTCCCGGCGGTGGCGTGGCCTGAGATTAAATAGTGTGGCGGTCGCCATCAATGGCGACCCTACAAATTAGTAATACGTCACTTCGATATTGCCATACTGCTTATCAATCACGTTGCCTGCCGCGTCAGCGGTAATAATGTCGCAATAATAGGGAATGTCGTTTTTATATTTGCAGACATTGCTGACGGTTTTAATTTGGTCATTACGCTTCACCGTGGTAACCACGTCAGAGATCTTTTTCTTATCTTCTGATCGCACCGCAGTAGCGCGTGATACTTCCGTTCCGGCCTGGGTAATACTCAAGACCGCCATTTCACCGGCGCTGTTATAAGCGAGGTGAAACGCTGCATCGGAGGCGGGCGATGAGATCTGCTCCACCAAACCCTGTTTGTTATAGGCAATATCCACGGCCATGGTCGGCGTGACTTTCTTCACCATGGCGCAGTTATTATCCAGCGTCACCACCACGTCCTGACCGTTTTCACTGCCTTTTAATTGGTCGCCGTCGCGCGTCACTTCAATCACTTCGCCGTCTTTGCGCACTGATTTAACGTGCGTTGGACAGCCGTTGCGGTCGAAATCAACATTCACTTCGAAGAGTTGCTGACCGTCGGCGGTAAACAGCGTTTGATGGGTCGTTTTGACGTTGCCGGGCAGCGCTTCAAATTGATACAGATAGGCAAAGTTTTTCATTTGCGGGTAGAAAGTCGCGTCATCCTTGTCACATCCCGAGAGCAGGACGATGGCGAGTAAAAACAGCAGGGTTTTCTTCACGTGAGAATCCTCTTCTCAAAATAAGGCAGCGCGTTTGGCGGTGTACTCACTGTGATGCAGCAACCTTCCCGCCTGAGATAAAACCATCACCGCGCTGGACTATACCCGAAAGAAATACCCGAAAGAAACTAAACCTGCATGCTCATAATATCGGTATACGCCGACACCAGTTTGTTACGCACCTGCACGCCCATCTGCATGGAAATAGAGGATTTTTGCAGATCGACCATCACATCATTTAACTGGATGCCCGGTTTACCCATCTCAAAATCCTGCGCCTGCGCGCGGGCCGTGGTCTGGGTTTCACTGATCTTGTCGAGTGCTGCTTTCATGGTGGCACTGAAATCGACCTGATTAGTGGATTCCGCTTGCTTACCGCTGGCCTGCAGAGACGTCATCTGCAGCTGCTGCAGCACACCCTCAATCGCCTGAATTGACATTGCCTGACCCCTATTGAAGAAGTGATTAAATTTTCACGATGAGAAAGTTAACACACTGTCAATAGGACAAAGGCGCTAAATGACCGCAAAAAACCCGGCTTATCCACCCATCGATGTGACCGGTTTCAACAAATAATGCCTGCCATTAAGTGGAATTTAATTTTTCTCCTCTCCCGATTTTAGGGGAGAAGTATTCAGGGAGTACGTTTTGTCACCACAACACCACACCCGGTCAATAATGTCAGGCAGGAATCGGTCATGAATGCGAGTGCAGCCGCTACACAGGATTCAGCAAAGAAAGGCTTCAGTGACCTTCTCGCCCGCCTGCGCGCCAATCCGCGTATTCCCTTAATTATCGCTGCTGCTGCGGTTATCGCAGTGGTGTTTGCGTTGGTGCTCTGGGCGAAAGCGCCGGACTATCGCGTCCTTTATAACAACCTCTCCGATGAGGATGGCGGCGCGATTGTCACTCAGCTGACGCAAATGAACATTCCTTACCAGTTCGCTGATAACGGTGGAGCACTGATGGTGCCCGCCGATAAAGTGCATGAGCTGCGTCTGCGTCTGGCCCAACAAGGTTTGCCGAAAGGCGGTAACGTTGGCTTCGAGCTGATGGACAAAGAGAAGTTCGGTATCAGCCAGTTCAGCGAGCAGATCAACTATCAGCGTGCGCTGGAAGGTGAACTGTCGCGCACCATCGAAACGCTCGGTCCGGTGAAGAGCGTGCGCGTGCATCTGGCGATGCCGAAACCGACCTTGTTCGTGCGTGAGCAGAAAGCCCCTTCCGCCTCGGTGACGCTGAACCTGCAGCCAGGCCGCGCATTAGATGAAGGCCAGATTCAGGCCATTCAGCATATGGTCTCCAGCAGCGTAGCCGGTTTGCCGCCGGGCAACGTTACCGTTGTCGATCAGGCCGGTCGTCTGTTGACCCGCTCCGATAGCGAAGGTCGCGACCTGAACGATGCGCAACTGAAATATGCGTCTGAAGTGGAAGCGCGCTTCCAGCAGCGCATCGAAGCGATCCTGAATCCAATTGTCGGTCAGGGCAATGTGCATGCGCAGGTGACGGCGCAGATCAACTTCGACCGCAGCGAGCAGACCGACGAGAAATACCAGCCGAACGCCAATCCTAACAACAGCGCGGTGCGTTCGCGCCAGACCAGCAACTCCGAACAGAATGGCAGCCCGTATCCAGGCGGCGTGCCGGGTGCATTGTCGAATCAGCCTGCGCCAGCCAATACCGCGCCGGTGACCAATCCGCCAACCAATAACAACAATAATGCCAATGGTCAGAACGCTAACGCGCAAACCGCCAATGCGCAGAATAACGGCAGCACCACCAGCACCGCACAACCTTCTGGCCCGAGCAGCTCAACGCGCAACGACACGGTGAACTACGAGCTGGATCGCACCATTCGTCATACCAAGCTGAACGTCGGCGATGTGCAGCGCCTGTCGGTTGCCGTAGTGGTGAACTACCGCGACGACGGCAAAGGCAAAGCGGTGGCGCTCAACGAGCAGCAGATTAAGCAGATTGAAGATTTAACCCGTGAAGCGATGGGCTATTCGCAAACCCGTGGCGACAGCGTCAACGTGGTGAACTCGCAGTTCAACATGACCGAGCCAGCCGGTGGCGACCTGCCATTCTGGCAGCAGCAATCGTTCTTCGACCAGTTGATGACTGCCGGTCGCTGGCTGCTGGTGGCGTTGGTTGGCTTCATCCTCTATCGCAAGCTGGTACGTCCACAGCTGATGCGTAAGAAAGAGCAGGAGAAGGCAGCGGCTGAAGCGCTGGCGGCACGCTCTGCGGCAATGGAAGAAGAAGAAGCCTTTAACGTTCAGCTCAGCAAAGACGAGCTGGATCAGGAGCGTAAATCTACTAACCGCATGAGCGCCGAGGTGATGAGCCAGCGTATCCGCGACATGTCTGAAAACGATCCGCGCGTCGTTGCGCTGGTTATCCGCGAATGGATGAGTAAAGAACTATGAGTCTGACCGGTACAGAAAAAAGCGCCATTCTGATGATGACCATCGGCGAAGAGCGCGCGGCGGAGGTGTTCAAACACCTCAACCAGCGTGAAGTTCAGCACCTGAGTGGCGCCATGGCCAACATGCGCCAGGTTTCACACAAACAGCTGACCGAAGTGCTGCGTGAGTTCGAAATCGATGCTGAACAGTTTGCGGCGCTGAGCCTCAACTCCAACGATTACCTGCGTTCGGTGCTGATCAAAGCGCTGGGCGAGGAGCGCGCCTCAAGCCTGCTGGAAGATATTCTCGAGAAAAACGAGACCACCAGCGGTATGGAAACGCTCAACTTCATGGAGCCACAGGCGGCCGCCGACCTTATTCGCGACGAGCATCCGCAGATTATCGCCACCATCCTTGTCCACCTCAAACGTGGTCAGGCGGCGGATATTCTGGCGCTGTTCGACGAACGTCTGCGTCACGATGTGATGCTGCGTATCGCCACCTTCGGCGGTGTCCAGCCGGCGGCGCTGGCGGAACTGACCGAAGTGCTGAACAACCTGCTCGACGGTACCAACCTCAAGCGCGCGAAGATGGGCGGCGTGAGAACCGCAGCAGAAATTATCAACCTGATGAAAACCCAGCAGGAAGAAGCGGTTATCGAAGCAGTACGCGACTTCGATGGCGAGCTGGCACAGAAGATCATCGACGAGATGTTCCTGTTCGAAAACCTGGTGGAAGTCGACGACCGCAGCATCCAGCGCCTGTTGCAGGAAGTGGAATCCGAGCAGTTGCTGGTGGCATTGAAAGGTGCCGAGCAGCCGCTGCGCGAGAAGTTCCTCAAGAACATGTCCGCCCGTGCGGCCGATATCCTGCGCGACGATCTGGCCAACCGTGGTCCGGTACGTATGTCGGCGGTGGAGAACGAACAGAAGGCCATTCTTCTGGTGGTGCGCCGCTTAGCAGAATCCGGCGAGATGGTGATTGGTGGTGGCGAGGAAACCTATGTCTGATGCCTTTTCCGCCCGCGCCTGGCAGCGCTGGCAGCCTGATGATTTAGGCAGCCCGTTTGGTGCCGAACCGGAGCCTCAGCTTGAGGAGCCGGAGATTGATGTCGAACTGAGCGCCGAAGCGGAACAGCAACAACAGCTGGAACGCATGCAGCAGCAGATGCGCAAAGAGGCGCAGACCCAGGGCTACAGCGAAGGCTATCAGAAAGGTTTCGCCGAAGCGCAACAGAACGGTTATGACGCCGGTTTCCAGCAAGGCTTAGCCGATGCGCAGCAGCAGCAAGCGCCGCTGCAGGCACGTATGCAGCAGCTGGTGACCGAGTTCCATCACACGCTCGAAGCGCTCGACAGCGTGATCGCTTCGCGTCTGATGCAGTTGGCGCTGGAAGCCGCGCGCACGGTGATTGGCCAGGCCACGCAGGTGGATGGCACCGCCCTGCTGCGTCAGATCCAGCAGCTGATTCAGCAGGAACCGATGTTCAGCGGCAAGCCGCAACTGCGCGTTCATCCGGACGATTTGCAGCGCATCGAGCAGACGCTCGGCCCAACGCTTGATCTGCACGGCTGGCGCTTGCTGGCCGACAGCACGCTGCATCCCGGCGGCTGTAAGCTCAGCGCCGAAGATGGCGACCTTGATGCGAGCGTGGCAACGCGCTGGCAGGAGCTGTGCCGCCTGGCCGCTCCGGGGACACTGTAATGACCTCCTCACGCCTTTCACGCTGGCTCGGCGCGCTCGATGCCTTCGAAGATCGCATTTCGCAGGTGCAAACCGTGCGTCGTTACGGTCGCCTGACGCGCGCCACCGGCTTAGTGCTGGAAGCCACCGGCCTGCAACTGCCGCTCGGTGCGACCTGCATTATTGAACGTACCGATGGCAGCAAGATCACTGAAGTTGAAAGTGAAGTGGTCGGCTTCAACGGCCAGAAACTGTTAATGATGCCGCTGGAAGAAGTCGACGGCATTTTGCCAGGCGCACGCGTGTATGCGCGCGTCAGTGGCGACAGCGGGCACAGCGGCAAACAGATGCTGCTGGGTCCGGAACTGCTGGGTCGCGTGCTGGACGGCAGCGGCAAACCGCTGGATGGTTTGCCCGCGCCGGAAACCGGCTATCGCGCCCCGCTGATCACCGCCCCGTTTAACCCGCTGCAACGTACGCCGATTGAAGATGTGCTGGATACCGGCGTGCGCGCCATCAACGCCCTTCTTACCGTCGGTCGCGGTCAACGTATGGGACTGTTCGCTGGTTCCGGCGTCGGTAAAAGCGTGCTGCTTGGCATGATGGCGCGCTACACCAAAGCCGACGTGATCGTGGTGGGTTTGATTGGTGAACGTGGTCGTGAAGTTAAAGAGTTCATTGAAAACATTCTCGGTGCTGAAGGCCGCGCGCGTTCGGTGGTGATCGCCGCGCCGGCGGATGTCTCGCCGCTGCTGCGCATGCAGGGCGCTGCCTACGCCACGCGTATCGCCGAAGATTTCCGCGATCGCGGCCAGCACGTGCTGCTGATTATGGATTCCCTCACCCGCTACGCCATGGCGCAGCGTGAAATCGCGCTGGCCATCGGTGAGCCGCCGGCGACCAAAGGTTATCCGCCTTCGGTGTTCGCCAAACTGCCCGCGTTGGTAGAACGCGCCGGTAACGGCACGCACGGCGGCGGTTCAATCACCGCCTTTTATACCGTGTTGACCGAAGGTGACGATCAGCAAGACCCGATTGCCGACTCGGCGCGAGCCATTCTCGACGGCCACATTGTGCTGTCGCGTCGTCTGGCCGAAGCCGGTCACTATCCGGCGATTGATATTGAAGCGTCGATCAGCCGCGCCATGACCTCATTAATTGATGAGACGCACTATGCGCGCGTGCGCCAGTTCAAACAGTTGCTCTCCAGCTTCCAGCGTAACCGCGATCTGGTGAGTGTGGGTGCGTATGCCGCAGGCAGCGATCCGATGCTGGACCGAGCCATCAAGCTCTATCCGGAGATGGAAGCCTTCCTGCATCAGGGCATTTTCGAACGCAGCGACTACGACGATGCCTGTTTGCATCTGCAGGCGATGTTCGGTTAACGCCAAACGAGGTTAAGTCATGAAAACGGCCAGTGCGATCAACAAGCTGCGCGATATGGCGGAGCAGGAACTGGAGAGTGCGGTGATTCACCTCGGCGATATGCGCCGTGGTGTGCAACAGGCCGACGAACAACTCAGCATGCTGCTGGATTATCAGGATGAGTATCGCAATAAGCTCAATCAGGATATGTCCGGCGGCATCGCCAGCACGCGCTGGACCAATTATCACCAGTTTATTCAGACGCTGGAAAAAGCCATCGAACAGCATCGCCAACAGCTTTCCCAGTGGAATCAGCGCCTCGACACCGCGCTGAGCAACTGGCGTGAAAAGCATAAGCGACTCAATGCTTATCAAACGCTGATTACGCGCGCTGAGGAAAACGCATTACGACAAGAAAACCGTCTCGATCAGAAACGGATGGATGAATTTGCCCAACGGGCCGCATTGAGGAAAGGCGAATGATTACGCTGCCAACAGTTGCTACGCAAACCTCGGTTTTGGGAGACGCTGACAGTTCAGTTTCATCAGATCTTTTGCAGGGCGCGGATGCGCTGCCGCAGGGATTTATTACTGAACTCGGCAACCGCTTGCTGACGCTGGTAAAGCAACAAGCTGTTAACACGCAATCGACTGATCTGACAGCAGAAGTTGATGAAAAAGACGTCAGTAAGGCCTCTTTGAGCGCGTTATTGCAGGCGCTGGAGAAACCAGATGCGTTAAACGCACTTTTACAGCCGGAAAACACTAAAGCCACGCTGAAATCAGCCGATGATAAAGACAAGAGTGAGGCAAGTTCGTTAACTGCCAGCGACTTACAGAATGTGCAGGCGTTATTCGCCATGTTGCCGGTGGCGGTAGAGAACCGCACCAGCCCAACGACCGTAAGTAGCAGCACAGGCGAAGGGAAAACCGACACTCGCGCTTCGCTTAATACCGCACTGTTAAGTGGTTCGCTGGCAGGTGCAGTAAAAGAAGAGCAAGCGCAGCCGGATGGTGCTCAGAAGAAATCCAGCGATGCTGTAACGCTCTTAACGCAAACGGCGAGCAGCACGCAGAGCAGCAGCGTCAGCACCACCGCCAGTAACAGCAGCGGATTGACGCTGGATGAGAGTTTTAAGCAGGTGCTGAATGCGCTGAGTAAGCCGGAAGAGCGCAGCGCCGCGCAGATCAGTGATGACCCGGTGACGCCGTTAACCAGCGCACCGCTCAGCGCCACCAGTTCGCTGGTGAGCAGCACCGCTTCGACCAGCACCACGCCGTCGACGCCAATGCTGAATGCGCAGCTCGGCAGCAGCGAGTGGCAGCAGGCGCTGAGTCAGCAGATTGTGATGTTTAGCCGCAACGGGCAGCAGAACGCCGAGTTGCGTTTACATCCGCAGGATCTGGGCGCTATCCAGATCAGCCTGACCCTCGATAAGGATCAGGCACAGTTAAGTATGGTTTCCAGCCACAGCCAAGTGAGGGCCGCGCTGGAAGCGGCTCTCCCTCAGCTGCGTACAGCGCTGGCGGAGAGCGGAATAAACCTGGGACAGAGTAACGTCAGCAGCGACGCCTTCGCACAGGGCCAGAGTTATCAGGGCCAGCAGGAAGGACGTCGTGACGGACAGCACGGCAGCTTTACCCTCTCCCAGGACAGTGACAACGAGATAACGCCTATTGCCGTCCCGGCAGCCCTTCAAGCGCGCGCGGCCGGTAACGGCGCTGTCGATATCTTTGCCTGACAGCCGCTAAACGCTGAAGGTAAGCGTAAAACCCGCGTCTTTTCTTCCCATTGTTTGACTTAAGACGCGGGATAATCTGTCCAGGTAAGCCGAGAGGCTTGCCCATAATTCACAGGAAGTAACTGCAAGATGTCTGATAACGCGAAAGCTAAAGGCCGCAAACGTTCACTACTACTACCGGTGTTACTGATTGTAACGCTGGCCGCTTGCAGCGTGGCAGGCTATGCAGTCTGGCGAATGATGAATAAACACGAAGGCAGCCAACCGGACGCGGCGAAAGTCGAGCCACCGGCTGCTCCCGTATTTTTTGCAATGGATACGTTTACAGTAAACCTGGTCAATCCTGACAACGATCCCGACCGTGTGCTGTACGTGGGTTTCACCCTGCGTCTGCCCGATGAGGATACCCGTCGTCGGTTGAACGATTACCTGCCGGAAGTGCGCAGCCGTCTGCTGTTACTGCTTTCGCGTCAAAGCGCGACGGCACTGGCAACAGAGCAAGGCAAGCAGGCCCTGGTTGAGCAGATCAAACAGGCGCTGGCGCCGCCGCTGGTAAAAGGTCAACCGGCTCAGGTTGTCAATGACGTGCTGTTTACCGCCTTCATTTTGAGGTGATTTAATGGGCGATAGCATTCTCTCCCAGGCTGAGATTGACGCGCTGCTTAATGGCGACAGTGACAGTGCGGAAGTAGAGAACAGTTCCAAAGGGACCGATGGCGATATCCGTCCCTATGATCCCAATACTCAGCGCCGCGTAGTCCGTGAGCGTCTGCAGGCGCTGGAGATCATCAACGAGCGCTTTGCCCGTCATTTCCGTATGGCGCTGTTTAACCTGCTGCGCCGTAGCCCAGATATTAGTGTGGGTGCGATCAAGATTCAGCCGTACCACGAGTTCGCCCGCAACCTGCCGGTGCCAACCAACCTGAACCTGATCCACCTGAAGCCGCTGCGCGGCACGGCGCTGGTGGTGTTTTCACCGAGCCTGGTCTTTATTGCTGTCGATAACCTGTTTGGCGGCGACGGTCGTTTCCCGACCAAAGTTGAAGGACGTGAATTTACCCATACCGAACAGCGCGTGATTCGTCGCATGCTGAAGCTGGCGCTGGATGGCTACAGCGACGCATGGAAAGCGATTTATCCGCTGGAAGTCGAGTATGTGCGTTCCGAGATGCAGGTGAAGTTCACCAACATCACTACGTCACCGAACGACATCGTGGTGAACACGCCGTTCCAGGTGGAGATTGGTAACCTGGTCGGTGAATTCAATATCTGTATTCCGTTTTCAATGATTGAGCCGCTGCGCGAGCTGCTGGTCAATCCACCACTGGAAAACTCACGCCGGGAAGATAATCACTGGCGCGACAATCTGGTGAAACAGGTGCAGCACTCGGAGCTGGAGCTGATTGCCCACTTCGCCGAAACATCGCTGCGCCTGTCACGTATTTTGCAGCTGAAACCCGGTGACGTCCTGCCCATTGAGAAGCCGGACCGCATCATTGCTCACGTCGATGGCGTGCCGGTGCTGACCAGCCAATACGGCACCATCAATGGCCAGTACGCCCTGCGTGTAGAACATTTGATTAACCCGATTTTGAATTCGCTGAACGAGGAACAGCCCGATGAGTGACAGCAAGAAACCGTCCGACGACGACATCTCCGCGGACGATCTGTGGGCTGCAGCTATGAACGAACAAACCACCACCAGCGCGCCAGATCCAACTGAAAATGTGTTCAAATCGCTGGAGAATCCTGGCATCAGCGGTTCGCTGCAGGATATCGATCTGATTATGGATATCCCGGTCAAACTGACCGTGGAACTGGGTCGCACCAAGATGACCATCAAAGAGCTGCTGCGTCTGACGCAGGGTTCGGTAGTGGCGCTGGATGGTCTGGCCGGTGAACCGCTGGATATTCTGATCAACGGTTATCTGATCGCGCAGGGTGAAGTTGTGGTGGTGAACGACAAATATGGCGTGCGCATCACCGACATCATTACCCCGTCTGAACGTATGCGTCGCCTGAGCCGTTAAGCATGTTAAAGCACACGCAAGCGGAACAACCGGTACCAAGCCAGCCGGTCGTCTCGACCGGTTCGGTGATTGGCCAGGTCAGCAGCGTGCTGGCGGTGATTGTTCTGCTGATTCTCGGCTGCGGCTGGCTGGCTAAACGCCTCGGTTTTGCACCGAAAACGGTAACCGGCCAGGCGCTGAAAGTCAGCGCGACGGTACAGGTTGGTCAGCGTGAGCGTGTGGTGATTGTTGATACCGCTGATGCGCGCCTGGTGTTGGGCGTTACCGCCCAGCAGATCACCCATCTGCACTCGTTACCGCCGTTGCCGCCGGAAGAACTGGCGAATCACAGCGCTGCCCCACAGGATTTTCGTCAGCTGTTCCAGAACCTGGTTAAACGTCCCGGAAAACCACAATGATGCGTCGATTACTTCCTCTTCTGCCGCTGCTGTTGCTGGCACCGGTTGCCCATGCGCAGCTGCCAGGTTTAATCAGCCAGCCGCTGGCGAACGGTGGCCAGAGCTGGTCGCTGCCGGTGCAGACGCTGGTGTTCATCACTTCGCTGACCTTTATTCCGGCCGTGCTGCTGATGATGACCAGCTTCACGCGCATCATTATTGTGTTTGGTTTGCTGCGTAACGCCCTCGGCACGCCGTCGGCGCCGCCAAACCAGGTGCTGCTCGGCCTGGCGCTGTTTCTCACCTTCTTTATTATGGCGCCGACCTTCGACAAGATTTACTCCGACGCCTATCTGCCGTTCAGCCAGGACAAAATCAGCATGGCCGACGCGATTGATAAAGGTGCTCAGCCGCTGCGTGAATTTATGCTGCGTCAAACGCGCGAGGCCGATTTAGCGCTGTTTGCCCGACTGGCTAACACCGCACCGATTCAGGGTCCGGAAGCGGTTCCGATGCGTATTCTGCTGCCGGCGTATGTCACCAGCGAACTGAAAACCGCCTTCCAGATTGGTTTTACCGTGTTCATCCCGTTCCTGATCATCGATCTGGTAGTCGCCAGCGTACTGATGGCGCTGGGGATGATGATGGTGCCGCCGGCTACCATTTCCCTGCCGTTCAAGCTGATGCTGTTCGTCTTGGTGGATGGCTGGCAGCTGCTGGTGGGTTCACTGGCGCAAAGTTTCTACTCTTGAGTGGCGTTCGCCCTCACCTTTCTTTCTCGAGGAGTGCAGCATGACACCTGAATCAGTGATGGTTATGGGCCAGGAAGCAATGCGCGTCGCCCTGCTGATGGCCGCGCCGATGTTGCTGGTGGCGTTGATCAGCGGGTTGATCATCAGCGTGCTGCAAGCCGCGACCCAGATTAACGAACAAACGCTCTCCTTTATTCCCAAGATTCTGGCCGTCGCCGCTACGGCGGTAATTGCTGGTCCGTGGATGCTTAATCTGATGCTGGATTACATTCGCACGCTGTTTAGCAATCTGCCGTACATCATTGGCTAATGATTAACCTCGACAGCAGCCAGCTGATCCATTGGGTCGCACAATTCTTCTGGCCGATGGTGCGTTTGCTGGCGCTGTTTGCCAGCGCGCCGGTGCTGAGCGAAAAATCGATTCCCAAACGCGTCAAGATTGGCCTCGCGGTATTGACCACCTGGATCATCCTGCCGGTGCTGCCGCCGGTGGAGGCGACCCTTTTTACGCCCGCGGGATTTTGGTTGCTGCTGCAACAGTTGCTGATTGGCGTGAGCATCGGCCTGACCATGCAGTTCGCCTTTGCGGCGGTGCGCATGGCGGGTGAAGTGATTGGTTTGCAGATGGGTTTGTCCTTCGCCACCTTCTTTGATCCAGGCAGCCGCCTGAACATGCCGGTGCTGGCACGTTTTCTCGATATGCTGGCCATGCTGCTGTTTCTTACCTTCAACGGACATCTGTGGCTGATTTCGCTATTGGTGGACAGTTTTCACACCTTGCCGATCAGCGATCAGCCGCTCAACGCCAATGCCTTTATGGCGTTGGTGAAATCCGCCGGATTAATTTTCCTTAATGGCATGATGTTAGCGCTGCCCTTAATAGTTCTGCTACTCACGCTAAACATGGCACTAGGTTTGTTAAACCGTGTTTCACCACAGCTATCGATTTTCGCGGTTGGCTTCCCGATTACCTTAACGGTGGGCATCCTCAGCGTAGGGTTGATGATGCCGCTGCTTGCTCCCTTCTGCGAACATCTGTTTAGCGAAGTCTTTGATTTACTCGCCCAGTTTGTGTCAGAACTTTCCCGCGCCCGTTGATTAACTATTCTGTAGGCGTCCTTAAGTAATAGTTAAGCATTCAAAATCAGTCTGTGCATTTTTCGAACCATATTTTCCAGAAATCAACTGAGGAAATTCTGATAAGTGCGCATTTTAGGTGAAAATTATTCTTATTAAACCGCGCTTCGCGTATTTTAGTCAGACGATTCCTAAGGGGCTAAACCTTCTGAATTGGTTGATGAAATGCTCAAAGGGCTGTTTTTAAACAAAAAAAATTTCAAAGCGATTTTTCTTGTCTAAATCCCTTTTTTCCGGCATTGTCAACGCTCGCTGAAGCGTCATACTTTCGCTACACAAATGTTTTTAAGATTTGTCCTATCAGATTTGTCTGTGATCTGCGCGATAGTGACAGGGCTCTCAAAACAGAGCGAATTAAACACTTAATGCAAATCCTTAGCCATTCCCACTATGGCTGAGATGAGAGTGACGTGGATGTACTATAAAAAATAACTTCGCAGCACGGTTCAGGGAAGAGTCATGATGGCGCATGGACAACTATCGCCAATCTGCCGAGCAGAATAAAAAAGTGTCTTTGGAAATTTCTCTCGTACCGCAAACGCGTATTCATCGTTGATTTAAACGGATAACAAATTGGTGAGGGTCGCTATAATGCCAACGATTATTATGGATTCATGTAATTACACACGCCTGGGTTTGTCTGACTATATGTCTGCGAAAGGAGTTAAAAAGAAAAATATTACTCCTGTCTCGGATATCGACCAATTGCAACAAAGATGTGAGCAAATTAAGCCGGGCGTTGTGTTTATCAACGAAGAGTGCTTTATTCACGAATCTGATTCCAGCGATCGTATTCGTGCTATTATCATGCAGCATCCTGACACCTTATTCTTTATTTTCATGGCGATCTCGAATATCCATTTTGAGGAATACCTCTACGTTCGTAAGAACCTGATTATTACATCAAAATCGATAAAAACTTCGACGTTGGATTCCTTATTAGGAACCTACCTGCAAAAGAAACTCAACGCTTCGCCGCGTATTTCTGCTGGGCTCGACGTGCATCCACTGACATTAAGTCAGACTGAATCAAATATGCTGAAAATGTGGATGTCAGGTCATGACACCATTCAGATATCTGAAAATATGCAAATTAAAGCCAAAACCGTATCGTCACATAAAGGTAATATTAAACGTAAAATTAAAACCCATAATAAGCAGGTTATTTATCATGTTGTCCGTTTGACTGATAATGTCACCTCTGGGATTTATGTTAACGTGCGATAATTTCCCTCAGTGAATATAAAGGCCAATCCGCGGATTGGCCTTTTCACGTTTTGAGAGTTTGATCCCACTTTCCTGCCTAATCCTTTCTCGCTGCCTGCCGATGCTTATTCTCATAACACCTACCTACATGAGAGCAAGGATATGAAAACAGCATCGATTGATGAGCAATATAAGCTCAGCATCTGGCAGAACCTGCGCCTGATGCCTTTGTTCAGTATGATCTTTGGTGGCATTCTGCTGCTTTTTGCCCTGTGCATTGGACTCGCCAGCTACTTTTTGATTCAGAGTAATAACTCCCTTAATGATGCCACCGAAGAAATTCAAATTCGTATGGGCATTTCCAACAGTTCTAACCATCTGCGTACTGCGCGCCTCAATGTGCTGCAATCCGGTGCCGCCGCGCGTATTGGCGAGATGGATGGTTATCGTGCCGATTTAGCGCGCACCGAGACGCGTATTAAACAAGCGCGCGAAGGTTTTAAACTCTATATGGATCGCAAGGCGAAAACGCCGGCGGATATTGCCCTCGATGAACCGCTGACCGCCAGCTTCAATGCCTATATCGATAAAGGTCTGAAGCCGATGATCGAATCGGCTAAACAGGGCAGCTTCGAAGGCATTGTGGCGCAGGAAACTGACGTCACGCGCAAACTGGATGATGCCTATAACGCCGTGCTGCTGAAGGCGATTAAAATCCGTACCGACCGCGCCGAAGCGATTAATGCCGAAGCCGCGCATCAATCACGCATTGGCTTTATTGCCATGGCGGTGGCGTTTGCTGCCGCATTGCTGCTGGTGCTGCTGACCTTCGTGTTCCTGCGTCGCGTGGTGATTACCCCGCTGCGTCAGTCTGTCGATCGCATCGAGCGTATCGCGCAGGGCGACCTCACCGCGCCGGAACAAGCCTATGGCCGCAGCGAGATTGGTAGCTTGCTGCATAACCTGCAGCTGATGCAGGCGTCGCTGGTGCGTACCGTTGGTACGGTGCGTGAAGGCGCGGTGGCGATTTATCAGGGTTCCAGCGAGATTTCCGCCGGTAACACCGATCTTTCATCGCGTACTGAAGAGCAGGCCTCAGCGCTGGAGCAAACCGCCGCCAGCATGGAGCAGCTCACCGCCACGGTGAAACAGAACGCCGAGAACGCCCACCACGCCAGCCAACTGGCCGCCGATGCTTCTGGCAAAGCGCGCAGCGGTGGCGATCTGGTGAGCGGCGTGGTGCAAACCATGAACAACATTTCTGGCAGCTCGAAGAAGATTGCCGAGATCACTAACGTCATCAACAGCATTGCCTTCCAGACCAATATTCTGGCGCTGAATGCCGCGGTTGAAGCGGCGCGTGCCGGTGAGCAAGGCCGTGGCTTTGCTGTGGTGGCCAGCGAAGTGCGTAACCTGGCGCAACGCAGCGCGCAGGCGGCGAAAGAGATTGAAACGCTGATTGCTGAATCGGTGGGTTTGATCACCAACGGTTCACGCCAGGTCGGTGAAGCCGGTAATACCATGGGCGAGATTGTTGAAGCGGTGCGGCGCGTAACGGACATTATGGCGGAGATTGCCGCCGCGTCGGATGAGCAGAGCCGTGGTATTCAGCAGGTGAGCCTGGCGGTGACCGAGATGGATAACGTGACGCAGCAGAACGCCTCGCTGGTTGAGGAAGCCTCTTCGGCAGCAGCTTCGCTGGAAGATCAGGCCGGCAGATTGACGCAGGCGGTGGCGGTGTTCCGACTGAATGACGCGCCGGTGGCGCAAGTGGCTAAAGCGGCGCAGTCGGCGTTGCGTACGCCAAATCTGGCGCCGCGTCCTGCATTAGCGACGTCGGGGAATGATAACTGGGAGACGTTTTAAGCGTTGAATTTGCAGAGGTCGCCATGAATGGCGACCCTACGTTGTAGGGTGCGCATTTATGCGCACCTGGCATCAAGCCCCTTCATACGGCTCCACAAAAACCCCTTCCGCATGATCGCTTTCATTAAAGAACCAAATCCCCAGCGGGTAATCTTCTAACGCCACCAGATACATGATGCCTTCATTGAATGCTTCCACTGCCAGCACCGTACCCACACGGCGCGGGCCGCCGTCGGTTTTAACCGTAACGCGATCGTTCACCTTCATTGATTACTCTCCACAAATTGTCCTGCGACACAGTTTAACGGAAGATAATCAACACTGCCTGATCGCGATCAGCGTCGGGCGATAACCCACACCGCATGTATGATGCCCGGAATGTAGCCGCACAGCGTCAGTAAGATGTTGAGCCAGAAAGCCCCAGCAAAACCGACCTGCAAGAATACGCCCAGCGGTGGAACCAAAATAGCGATGACAATACGTAAAAAGTCCATATTCACTCCCTGATATCACTTAACAATCAATCGCTAAGCATAGTCGCTGTTACGCACTGTGCACTTAAAGGCAGGTAAAACTCTGTCAAGATGCGCTTTTTCGCTTTCTTAACGTTTCGCAGAGAGACTTTTGACGCGGGCTGCTCGTACACTTCTCGGTACTGCACCAACCCCAAAGGCGCAGTCAACCTAAAAGTAACAAGGATTTTTGCCCGCGCAGCGCGGGCTTTTTTTTGCCTGCCATTTGCCCTCCGCGCCCTCTTTTCACCACCGTCTATACTGGTAAAGATCCGATTGCCTCCGGGAGGCCGCCATGACCACTGCAAAAGAGTACAGCGAGAATGTTCAGCACGAAGTGAATGTCGATGTTGATGCGTTGCTGGAAGCGATTCAGAAGAGAACGTCGGGCGAGGTCAAAGAGTTTATGGAAGCCGAGCATCGCGTCAAGGTAAACGGCGCAGCCTACGACTCTTACACCGAGTTAGCGGAAGCCTTTGAACTCGACATTCGCGACTTCGCCAGCAGCGAAGTGAACCGCTGAAATCGATTTCAAAAAAATACCCGGCGGGATGGCCGGGTAAAGTAAATCAGTAAATTCGTTACACCAGGGAATTCTTAACACAAGGTCAGATTACGCCTTAGCATGCTTAAGACAAGTCTTATCCCTGCATGTAAATCGAACAATTTTGTATAACCATTCATGCGAATCGCCGTAGGCACCGCGTCACTGCTGGTTTCAGCTGTGCACGAAATGTGCATCGCGCATCCCGTCACGTCTGCCATTTAAGAATTATCCTGGATATCGCTGGCCGGGTGGCGGGAAAAAGTGTGATCGCGATTGCGCTATTATACTGATTACTCTTCGCTTTACGGATGCCACTGGCGTAAGGAGTGTGATGATGCTGAGTCTTAACTCTTCCCTGATGATCATTACCGATCTTGATGGCTCATTGCTGGATCATCATGACTACAACTGGGATGCGGCCAGTGAATGGCTGGCGCGTCTGAAACAACATCAGATCCCGCTGGTGATTTGTTCCAGCAAAACGGCGGCCGAGATCATTCCGCTGCAAAAGAAGCTGGGCATTGTCGGCGCACCTTTTATTGCTGAAAACGGTGCGCGCGTGGTGCTGGGCGGTGAACAGACGCCGCCGACCGAAACCAGCGCCAGCTATCACGCGCTGTGCCAGACGCTGCACGCGATGCAGGCACGGTTCCGCTTCAACGGTTTTCATGAATTTAGCGATGCCGAAGTGGCACGCTTTACCGGATTAACCCTCGCTGAAGCCAGCCAAAGCCGCCTGCGCGAAGCGTCGGAAGTGGTGCTGTGGCGTGATGATGAACAGCGTTTAGCGGAATTCCGCGCGGCGCTGGCCGAACACAATCTGGCGTTAACCCAGGGCGGGCGTTTCTGGCATGTGATGCCCGCCGGCACCGGCAAAGGTATCGCGCTGGCGGACATTCAGCAGCACCTTGCCGCGCAGGAAGGAAAATCGCGCACCACACTCGGCCTGGGCGATGGTCCCAACGATGTGCCGATGCTGGAGCGCGTTGATTATGCCGTGGTAATAAAAGGCTTCAGTAAAACGCCGGTCGAGCTGCAACGCACCGATACCGAGAACGTTTACCACACCGCGCACGTCGGTCCGCAGGGCTGGCGTGAAGGTCTGGACTATTTTCTTGCGCCGAACGAGTAACGGCCTTTAACCAGAAGGATGAGACGATGAGTGATTTTTACCAGAATGGTGTCATTACTAATTTCCATAATCTCACCCACCGCAGCGTCGAATCGCTGGAAAAAGAGATGGTGCGCTTCTCACGCAAACGCAAAATGGGGCTAATTTTGCCGTCGCTGTTTTCGGAACTGGAAGGCCCGGCGCTGGATAATATTGTTAACGAACTGGCGAAGGTGCCCTATCTGGATGAGATTGTGATTGGCCTCGACCGCGCCGACCGTGACCAGTTTCTGTTTGCGCGTGAGTTCTTCTCTCGTCTGCCGCAGCGCCATCGCATTTTGTGGAATGATGGGCCGCGCCTGAAAGCGCTGGACGCCGAACTGGATAAAGAGGGTTTGTCGCCGAGCCAACCCGGTAAAGGGCGCAACGTATGGTTCTGTACCGGCTACACGCTGGCTTCGGATCGCACCCAATGCGTGGCGCTGCACGACTGCGATATCGTCACCTATGAGCGCGGCATGCTGGCGCGTTTGCTCTATCCGCTGGCCAATCCGTCGTTTCAGTATGAGTTCTGCAAAGGCTTTTACGCGCGCGTCGCCGATGGCAAATTGAATGGCCGCGTCGGGCGTTTGCTTGTCGGTCCGCTGCTGCGCTCCTTGCAGAAAGTCTACGGTCATTCGGAATATCTCGATTACCTCACCAGCTTCCGCTATCCGCTCTCTGGCGAGTTTGCCATGCGCACGCATGTGCTCAACGGCATCAAGATTCCTGGCGATTGGGGATTAGAGATTGGCGTGCTGTCGGAGATTTATCGTAACTACACCACGCGTCAAACCTGCCAGGTTGAGATCGCCGATAACTACGACCACAAACATCAGCCGCTGGCGGAAGATGATGGCACCGGTGGTCTGAAGCGCATGAGTAATGACATCGTACAGTCGCTGCTGCGTAAACTGGCGACCATGGGCGTGCCGCTCACCAGCGATTCGTTCCGCGTGTTGAAAGCCACTTACTATCGCAATGCGCTGGATATGATGGAGATCTACAACCATGAAGCCACCATGAACGGCCTCAAGTTTGATCAGCATATCGAAGAAGCGGCGGTGGAGATGTTCACTCAAGCGATTCTCGATGCCGGACAAGCCTTTATTGAACGTCCGAATGAGAAACCCTTTATTCCCAGCTGGAGCCGCGTGCAATCCGCTTTCCCGGATATTCTACAGCGTATTTATCAGGCGGTAGAAGAGGATAACGACGGCAAGGTTTAATGCAGGGTTGAACCACATTCGGGACGACTGGCATCGTCCCGAATGTGTTTAACTGGCCAGCTGTTGCGCGCTCGATAAGTGACTGAGTTCGTCACTGCGGAACGCCTTACGTCGCACGCTGTAACCATCATACCAACGACACTCTACCATTCCGCTGGCATAGTCGGTGACCACCATGGTGGGTCCGCCCTGTTTGTGCTGAACTTCGTCACTGATTGCAAAGATCATACCGCACCTCCCTCTTTCATCGTTAAATGACCGAATTTAGGTATAGCAGCTGTGACCGATTTTTTCCTATACGATAAATCTATTACTTCTACTAAATCAGAATAAGCAGTTAAAAACTCTGTAAATAAAAAAAGCCGACAAGTTTTATTGTCGGCTTTGATAGCACTTCCTGGACAGGAAAATTAGATTTTGCAGCCTTCGCAATCCGCTTCGTCGCTGATATCTGCCGGGACTTCGTTGGCTTTTTCTGCCGCTTTGGCTTCAGCCTGTTCCAGCTGTGCATCGATATCAAATTCAAACATATCGTCGTTCATCATCGTTCTCCTGACCGTGATTAGAAATTTACAGCGCTTTATAACTGCTAGCCGCGCAGCTTAGCAATCAGATTTACGCCCAACAGCACGATCGACCCAATGATAAAGCCGATCACCAGATTGGCGCCGTTGCTCAGCAGTGCCGAGACCAAACCGTTAAATCCGGCGCTGTATTCGGTGATGGCGTGATGTAACGGCGTAATGCCGTGCACCACAATGCCGCCGCCGACCAAAAACATCGCGATGGTACCGATCAGCGTCAGCGCTTTCATCAGCCACGGCGCCAGCGCCAACAGCACGCCACCAATCGCCTGCGCCACGGTTGAGGATTTGTCCTTCAGCCAGAAGCCGAGATCGTCAATCTTCACAATCATCGCCACGATGCCGTAAACGCCGATGGTCACCACAATCGCCACGCCCGCCAGAATCAGCACCTGATTCAACAGCGGCGCCTCTGAGACGATGCCCAGCGTGATGGCGACAATCTCCGCCGAGAGGATAAAGTCGGTGCGCACCGCGCCTTTCACTTTGTCCTTCTCAAACGCGCGCGGATCCTGCTGCGCCAGTTTGTCGAGACGCTGCTGACGCGCCTCCGGACTCTGCTCGGCCTTATCGTGATTGAGGCTATGCAGCACTTTCTCCACACCTTCGTAGCAGAGATAGGCACCGCCAATCATCAGCAGCGGCGTAATCAACCAGGGCGCAAACGCCGAGATCAATAACGCCAGCGGCACCAGAATTAATTTATTGAGAAAGGAGCCTTTTGCAACGCTCCATACAACGGGCAATTCACGGTTGGCTTTGACACCGCTAACCTGTTGCGCATTCAGCGACAGATCGTCACCCAATACGCCTGCGGTCTTCTTTGCCGCAACTTTGCCCATGACCGAGATATCGTCGAGCAGTGTTGCAATATCATCCAGAAGCGTGAGTAAACTGGTTCCTGCCAAAGTGGTATTCCTTATTATTCCGGTTCGTGATCCTGACAACAGGGACAACGCTCAATTGCCGTCACTGACATATCGGCGATGCCCGCACAGTCCCATTCGACGCGTAACGGCCCCGTCAGATCCCCGGCGTGCAAATACTTGCTCACCGGACTTTCCGTCATGCCGCTGATCTCTTCGGTGGCCACCAGCCGGTCGCCAAGATAAATGCGCGCCGTGGCTTGGGTTGTCACCATCCGCTCATCGCGGAGTTGATACAGGCGCTTAACGGTAAGTTTGATGCTGCTCATGGCTCAATTCCGCGTCCCAGAGAAAAGGGAGATCTAAACTGTTATGGCGGCTAAAAGCAACAATCTCGCACTATTCAACGCGATAGTGATGCAAGCCCTGATGGTCGATTTCGCTGCTGTCGGTTGCAGCCAGCAGCCACTCTTCTAAACGTTCAATCAGCGCGCTGTCCTCCAGCTGCAGTTTGCCGCGCAGCGCGCACTCCCAAACAATCAGTACTTTCCAACCTCCTTCGCGCAGTTGCTCGACGTAACGCCGGTCGCGCTCAACGTTACTGTTAATTTTGCCACTCCAGAATTCGGTGCGCGTGGCCGGCATCTTAAATAAGTAGCAGTGATGACGATGCCAGAAGCAGCCGTGAACAAAGATAATCGCTTTCTCGGCGGGCAGAACAAAATCCGGGCGGCCCGGTAGCGCTTTGTCCTGCACGCGATAGGTGAAGCCGCGATCCTTAAGAATCAACGCAATACGCTGTTCAATCGCGGTATCCTGATTGCGAATGGCGCGCATGTTTTTGCTGCGAATGGCTTGCGAGTGAACGTCTGCCATGGCGTCTCCTTGTATTAGCGCTTCTTCAACTTTAGCGGTTTAGGCCAAAAGCGAAAGCACACCGCACGCCAATTTCCTCGTTGCGTGATGAGTGTTAGCATAGCCGCTTCACTGTTAAGGAAAAACGCATGCTCGCTATCGACCCCGTCTCGCCCTCCCCGTTAACCGCCAATCAGGATGACGCGACGTCGCTGTTACTGCAGGTGCTCGATATCTATGCCGCACGTGATGTGGTTATCACCTTAACCGAAGCCGGTGGCCGCGACTGGAGCGTGCCACGTTTGAACCGCATTCGCGCCGGCAAAAGCTCCGCGCCGGCGCTCTCCAGCCGCGAAGTGGCCAGCCTGCAGGCCTTGCTGCCGCAGCGTCCGGCGCATTATGACGACGCCAAATTCCAGTTTGTCGATCTGTTTGCCGGTATCGGCGGCATTCGCCGTGGCTTCGAGCAGATTGGCGGCCAGTGCGTTTTCACCAGCGAATGGAATAAAGAAGCGGTGCGCACTTATAAAGCCAATCTGTATAGCGATCCGCAGTTGCACCACTTCAACAGTGATATTCGTCTGGTAACGCAGCCTGCTGGCATCAGCGATGAGCAGGAAATTTATCAGCATATCGATCGCACCATTCCCGATCATCAGGTGCTGCTGGCCGGTTTTCCTTGTCAGCCGTTCTCGCTGGCGGGCGTGAGCAAGAAGAATGCGCTAGGCCGCGCGCACGGTTTTGAGTGCGAAGCGCAAGGCACGCTGTTCTTCGATGTCGCGCGCATTCTCGCCGCCAAGAAGCCGCCGTTCTTCGTGCTGGAGAACGTGAAAAACCTCAAGAGCCATGACAAAGGCCGCACCTTTGCCATCATTATGGCCACGCTGGATGAACTCGGCTATGACGTGGCCGATGCCAACGACAGCGGTTTGCCGGATGCGAAAATTATCGATGCGCGCCATTTCCTGCCGCAGCATCGTGAGCGCATTGTACTGGTGGGCATTCGCCGTGATAGCGGGCTCAGCAATGGCTTTACGTTGCGCGCCCTGCCCGCGCTCTATCCACAAAAAGTGCCGTCGCTTCACAGCCTGCTGGAACCCGAGCCGGAAGCGAAATACACGCTGTCGCCAACGCTGTGGAACTATCTGTATCAATACGCGAAAAAGCATAAAGCCAAAGGCAATGGCTTCGGCTTTGGCCTTAACGATCCGCGTAATCTGAACATTTGTGTGCGCACTTTATCGGCGCGCTATTACAAAGATGGTTCGGAAATCCTCATCGATCGCGGCTGGGATCATGCGCAAGGCGAAGCGGATTTCCAGCAAGCCGGAAATATGGCGCGCCGTCCGCGTCGTTTAACCCCGCGAGAATGTGCCCGCCTGATGGGTTTTGAAGCGCCGGGAGAAGCCAGGCTGCGCATTCCGGTGTCCGATACGCAAGCCTACAAGCAGTTCGGCAACTCGGTGGTGGTGCCGGTATTTGCTGCGGTGGCGCAACTGTTATTGCCGCTGATTGAACAGTACGCCGCGCAAAAGGCGTAGCGATTCAGGACCACAATTTTATTTAGGGCCGCGCTTTATGCTGTTTTCCGCCTAATCGCGCCCGCTGTCACCAAACTGTCACGCGTGCTGCCAATACTCCTGTTTTATTTTTTGGAGGCGTGTGATGTCACTCCTGTCTGTTATCTCCCTGCCGCTGCGGCTGCGCGCGCGGTTCTCCCTGCGTATTCCGCTGTGGCTCACCAGTTTGCGTAGCCAGTTTTTGCTGTTCATTGTGCTGTTCTGCTTGCTGCAGTTTGCCGGCGTGCTGCTGCTGAATACCCACGTTAACCAGACGCAAACCTCGTTGCAGCAGGCGAATCAACTGCGCGAACGTCTGGCTCTGCTGGATAAAGCGCGCATCGAACTGCTCACCGCCAGTGATAACAGCCATCGCGCCGGTATTTATCTGATGCAGGATCAACAAAGTGGCTCGGTGGATAGCTGGAAAAGTCTGGCTGCGGCGGCGGATGACTCGTTAAAGCAGGCGCAGCAGCAGTTCGCCGCCTACCACGCCAATGCGGATAGCCCGCTGGCGCAAGGTTTTGCCATGCTGGCGGAAGGCTTGCAGGAGCAGCTGAAAGGATTAGCGGCCAACGACATCAACGCCTTTTTTATGGTACCGATGCAGGCGTTTCAGCAGCAGTTTAATGATGCCTGGTTCAGTGAAATCGAGCAGGCCAATCATCAGCTCAGCAGCGTGAACCAGAACACGCTCAGCACGTTGAAGCAGAGCCGCAATATGTCGCTGATTGTCAGCGCGGTGCTGATGGCGCTGTTAGTGCTGGCGTCCAGCCTGCTAATGCGCGGCGTGTTGTTGCCGCTGCGTCGCGCGAACGCGCAGCTGGAACAGATCGCCACCGGTGATCTGGTCGATGCGCAAAACCCTCCGCGTCGTCAGTCGCTGGAAACGCGTCAGCTGTTCCAGTCGATTGAGACTATGCGGCGCGGCTTGCAGCAGATTGTGCGCGACATCAAAACGGTGGCGGTCAGCGTGGCCGCCGGCGCAGAAGATATGCAGCAGCATAATGAGAAAGTGATGCAGCAACACCAGAAGCAAAATGCCAGCTTCCATCATCTGTCGCAGCGCTTAGATCGCGTCTCTGAAGAGGTGGAGATCGGTGCCCAGTTCTCGCAGCAGGCGACGCAGGAAGCGCAATCTGCCGATGCGTTAATGCGTAACTGCGCGCTGGAAGTCGATAAGATGGAAACCCAGATGCAGCAAATTGTCACCGCATCCGATGATATTGCTGGCATTGTAGGCATGCTGGATGACTTGTCGATGCAGACGCGCTTGTTATCGCTGAACGCTGCGATTGAGTCGGCACATGCGGGCGCTTACGGCCGCAGCTTCTCGGTGGTCGCCAAAGAGATGGGCTTGCTCTCGCAGCAAAGCGGTGCCTCGACGCGCCAGATCGACGGATTGATTCAGCATACGCAGCAGCACGTGCATGATGGCTTCGATAAGGTGAAAGCGCTGGAAGTGCTGTTCGCGCAGATCAGCGGCGCGGTGTCTGGCGTGGTGACGCAGCTGAACGAGCTGCAGCAAAACAGTGCCGCGCAGAGTCATCGGGTGAAAAAGATTGCGCTGGAAGTGGTGGAGATGAGCGGACAGCTGCAGCAAAACGAAGCGCTGAACGCCCATCAGGTGCAATCGGCCGTGCAATTGCGCGAGTTATCTGACCGCCTGGCGCAGCGCGCGCAGCAGTTCCGTATTTAATCTGCAGGCATAAAAAAACCCGTCCTTGACGGGTTTTCTGCTTATTTCTTCTTCTTACTTTTCTTCAGCAGCGCACGAATCTGCTTTAACTCCGCGGTAGAGAGCTGATCTTCCACTGCTTCTTGCGTGTCCAGACTATCAATGGCCGGTTGCGTACCCGCATCTAAACTGGCCTGCAGGCGATTAACGATCTCCTGACTCATAGAGATTTGGTTATCTGCGGCTAACTGTTTGATGTGCTCTTTCAGTGCCGGGTCAATTTTAATGGTTAAGTTAACGGTCTCGGTCATTTTCATACTCCCTTTTGATTTACAACAACGTAGCGGAAGCAGGTGAAAGTTAACAGACTGTCATAAAAATTTAATATTACGAGTGTATAGGGCTGAAATCCCTTAACACCGATTCATCGATAGAGGTCAGATTGCCCTGCAGCTCGGCGCAAAGTTTGCCCATATAGTGCACGAGGAAATCGGCGTTATGTTCCGCCAGCAGGCGTCCAGCTTCGGTTTGCATGGTTTGCGGTAAGCCCAGCAGCTTTTTCTGGAAGTGATCCAACGTCCACTTCACGTCATCCAGTTCGCGATCCTTTCCTAACGGATCTTCGCTATCAAACAGCGGACGACCTAACGCACCCGCCGTGTAGAAAACGCGCGCCAAGCCGATAGCGCCTAATGATTCGAGACGATCGGCGTCCTGCACGATTTTCGCTTCCAGCGTTTGCGGCGCGATACGCGCACTAAAGCTGTGAGCCTGCACCGCGTGCGCGACGGCATCCAGCAGTTCGAACGGGAAGTCAGGAAAATCCTGCTGCAGTATGCGGCGCGTCTCTTCCGCGGCATAAGTAGAGGCTAAATGACGTTCGGGATGGTTTTTCGGCAGGTTGACCACATCGTGAAAATAGCAGGCGGTCATCACGACCATAGGATCGGCGTCGCTGTGCTGCATGATGCGCTTGGCACTCATCCAGACGCGGCGCAGGTGCGCGATATCGTGGGCTTTGTCGTCGTGCAGCCAGTTGAGCTGCAGCCAGTTCTCGTAGCGTTGTTGCCAGTGAGTAAGTGACATCGTGCTTCTCCTGTTATTGCTGTTATCTAAGTTCCTGCGGACATCATAGCGGCCTGGTCATGACACTTTTTTTACATCCGTCCAGGATGTGCAAAGCGTAAAAATGAGATCCCGATCTTGTTATAGCGCTGTTAACGCTGCTTGCACAGCAGCCATTACGATTTCGGTATTTCCTTAGCGCGTTTTAGTTAAATAACTCTGTTCAACGGGATTAATATATTAGCGTCATCAGCAAATTTCGCTTTGGGCGTAAATTCCAGTTATATGTGCTGATTTATGCGGCTTCTGACGGGCAGATCAACAGGGTATAATCTGAAAAGGTTCCCATTCTGGCCTTTATAACGTACTGTATCTGGAAAATTTCTGGCTTCGGATCCCTTGCGAAGTCCTTTTCAGCACACATTTTGCTTATGAACCATTTTTTAAATCTAAAATTGCCAGAATAGCCTGATACTAAGGCGACAAATTATTAAGCAAACTGATTCAAACCCATTATGCTAGCTCTCACATCTACGGATGTTGGGGGATTCTTCGCAGTTTCCGGGTTTGTGACACAATAAGAGGTATGCAATGAAAGAACGGCCGATTCTTTTTTCCGAACAGCGGGTACGCGCCCTGCTGGTTGGCCAGCAAACGCAGACCCGGCGCATTATGAAAACTCAAGCCTTTGGTCCGGGTCAGGATCATCATGAAGGCGTACACGCATTTGACGTCAGCGCTAATCATCTGCACGGCTATAAATTGATGTCGATGACCGATGTCAGTTCGCACTGCCCATTTGGTCAGGCGGGCGATGGTTTGTGGGTACGTGAAACCTGGCGCGGCCCAATTGTGCCGGAAGCGATGCTGGCGGATTACGAACGCGATCCTCTGCCGTTCCGCAATGCGGCTTATTGCCAATACCGCGCTGACAGCAACGAGCTGGGACAGCTGGATGAGAATTTGCAGAATGCCGAGCAGTTTGGCTGGCAGACCGCGATTCATATGCCGCGCTGGGCGAGTCGCATCGACCTGCAAATTACCTCGGTACGTGCCGAGAAGATTCAGGACATCAGTGAAGATGACATAATGGCGGAAGGCGTGCAGACCGATTCGCACTTCCTCAATAACTTCTTCACCATGAATATGAATTCTGAATCGCCAAAAGAAGCGTACCGCAAAGCGTGGCAGAAACAGTACGGCGCCACCAGCTGGGAAGTGAACCCGTGGGTTTGGGTGATCGCGTTCCAGCGGGTTGAACGATAGAGATAAACGCAGCGAAGCATGCAAACGTAGGGTCGTCATTCATGACGACCTTTTTTATTTCCTCATCATGACTTTCCCGCTTTGCCACGCCAATCACAGACAAATCCCCCACTAACTGGTTGAATATCCGGCTTTGATTATGCGCTGGTAATTTCTCCTTTGCCGCGCCAGGATACTGTTTTCGTCTGAAGAGTGAGTGACGCAATGTTCAAATGGCCGTGGCATGCGCAAATAGAGACTTCAGTGCTGGCGCTTCCCTGGCAACAGGCGCTGGCGCAGCCGATCTTTTCACTGCTCGATCCTGATGAAAAAACCGCGCTGGTTACGCTGGCGCAACGCTTCCTGCAGCAGAAAAAAATCTCGCCGCTGCAAGGCCTGCAACTCGACGAACTGCTGCTGACCCGTCTGGCGCTGCTGTTCTGTTTACCGGTGTTGAAGCTCGGCCTCGAATGGCTCGATGGCTTCCATGAAGTGCTAATCTATCCCGAACCTTTCAACGTCGACGATCGTTGGGAAGATGACAACGGCCTGGTGCATCACGCGCCGGCGGTGCACGCTGGACAGAGTTGGACGCAAGGTCCGGTGGTGCTGAATGCGCTGGATATTCAGGATTCGCTCGATCTCTCCGGCTTTAACCTGGTGATCCACGAAGTGGCGCATAAACTCGATGCGCGCGGCAGCGGCTATACCAGCGGCATTCCAGTGATGGCGCTGCGCGATGTCGCCAGCTGGGAGAAAGATCTGCTGCAGGCAATGGCGGAGATTGAAGCGGAGGTCGAATTAGTCGGCGAACAGGCGGCGACCATCGATCCTTACGCTGCCAGCGATGCGGCAGAATGTTTCGCGGTGCTGTCGGAGTATTTCTTCAGCGCACCGGATTTACTGGCTAACCGCTTCCCGGTGATGTATCGCCATCTGCAGCAGTTTTATCGTCAGGATCCACTGGCGCGACTGGCGATGCTGACAGCAGAACCTGCTTAAATCACGATCGCTTTGTACTAATGCTAGCCAGTTGAATACAAATGTGTTTTAAGCTGTTGACACCTGAAAGGGGCGCCATTAATATTCGCCTCGTTCAAACGATTCCTCTGTAGTTCAGTCGGTAGAACGGCGGACTGTTAATCCGTATGTCACTGGTTCGAGTCCAGTCAGAGGAGCCATATTTAGAGAAGCCCGCTTAGGAAACTAAGCGGGCTTTTTGCTTTTACACTTCCGTCCAGCCGCGCAGCAGGTTGTGATACATGTTCAGCAGCGACAACAGCTCTGGGCTATCACCGTGACGCGCTTTCAGGCTTTGGATGTTGCGATCCAGCTCAAACAGCATGGCGCGCTGTTTATCGTCGCGCACCATCGATTGAATCCACAGGAATGACGCGACGCGTGCGCCCTGCGTGACCGGCGTGACGCAGTGCAGGCTGCTCGACGGATACAGCACCAGATGACCCGCAGGCAGCTTCACCTTGTGCTGACCATACGTGTCTTCAATCACCAACTCGCCACCTTCGTAGCTTTCAGGTTCGCTGAGAAACAGCGTGGCGGAGAGATCGGTTCGCATCCAGCCCGCCGCGCCGTTATGGCGCACCGCGCCATCGACATGAAAACCGTAGGTTTCGCCCTGCTCATAACGGTTAAACAGCGGCGTGGAAATCGATCGTGGCAACGCAGCGGAAAAGAACAGCGGGTTGTTGTTCAGCGCCTGCATCACCGCGGTTTGCAGCTGATCGTACAGCGGCGTGCGGGTATCGATCTGCTGATTGTTTTTCACCGTCGCGCCCTGGCTGCCGACCGTCGCCCTTCCGTCGATCCATGCGGCCTGTTGCAGCAGCGTGCTAAAACTCGCTACCTCTTCCGGCGTCAGTACAGCAGGAATGTGATACATCATCGCGTTGTTCTCTCAAAAATTGTGGGGCGCGCACGCCCCACGACGTTAACTTAGAAGTGCACGTTTGCCGTCAGCAGGAAAGTACGTGGTTCGCCCGGATGGTAGCGATAACCGCTCTTGTTGATTGAGGCAACATAGTTGGTATCGAACAGGTTGTACACGTTGAGCTGCAGATCGAGGTTGTTGTTCACCTTGTAGCCCAACTTGGCATCGGCCACCCAATAACCTTCGGTGTGATCCGGCGTACCAACCGCACCATCGCTGCCGCGACGCAGACTTCCCACATAACGCGCACCGGCACCGACAGAAATCGCATCGGTTGCCTGATAGTTGGTCCACAACGTAAAGGCGTGCTTAGGCGTATAAGCCAGCGCAGAAGATCCATCCTGCGATACGCTATCGCCTTCGGTCACTGACGCATGCTGCATGGTATAGCCGGCGATCACTTCCCAATCTGGCGTGATGTTGCCAGTGGCTGAGAGCTCATAACCTTCCACACGTTTTTTACCGGCCTGCGAATAAGTGCCGTCGTCGTTAGCGGTGACTTCATTTTCAATATCGGTACGGAACAGCGCTGCATTCAGTAACAGACGTTTATCCAGCACCTGCCATTTGGTGCCCACTTCGCTGGACTTGGCTTTCTGCGGTTTAAAGTCAGTGCGGTTGGCGCTGTTACCGGTGCCGCCCGCGGCCAGTGCAAAGCTGCTGCCGCCCGGCGGTTGCTGAGAAATGGCATAGTTAACATACACATTGCCCTGCTCGGTCAGACGATACAGTGCACCGGCTTTCCAGTTGACCAGATTACCCGATTTCGCGGTATCCACGGTGGTAACCGGCGTATTGCGTGGCACGCCCGCTGGGCACGTCAACGCACCGCGTCCGGTGCCGCCACAGGCGGTCGCGCTGTCATACTCGGTGTGATAGTTATCGAGACGAATGCCGCCGTTCAGCTCAAAACTTTTGGTAATCGCGAGCGTATCAAAGGCGTAAATGCCTGCGGTATCGGTTTGTCCGTTAGCATTGGCGCCATTCCTGTCCAATCCACCCACCGAAATGCTGCTGATAGGATGGTAGATATTGACCGAAGGCGGCGTGATCGCGTTGACGCCGTAGTTGGTTTGATTTTCGCGCGTAAACTCCACGCCCGCGCTGACATCGTGCCCAACCGAACCGGTGTAAAACTTCGAGGTGATGTTGGTCTGGTTGGAGAGAATGCGGTTGCTGGTGTCTTTGGTGTTGGCCAGGCGCGACCAGCTCCAGCTATTCACATCGTTCGGGTTTGGCGTAGTGATATTGCTGGCGCCGCCCATCACCGCCGTCAGCAGATATTCCTGCTTCACGCGTGACCAACGCGTGGTGTTGCGGATGGTGGTGCTGTCATTGATATCGTGCTCGAAGCGAATGGTGGCGCTGTCGGTGGTCGATTTATCAAAGTCAGAATCGGTGCCGTAATAATTACTGGTCGCGACTTTGCCAGAATTATTCAGTGCCGACGTCGCCGCATTTGGCGCCGAATAGCCCGGCAGGCCAATGGTTGGAATGCCGCCATCGGGCGTATTGTTTTGATGCACATGCAGATAGTTGAGGTACAAGCGCGTTGAAGTATCCAGACCCAACGCCAGCGATGGCGCTACGCCATAACGCTCGTTTTGCACGTTATCACGCGCCGCATCGTGAGTTTTCTCGCCCATCAGATTGAGGCGGAACGCGGCGTTATCGTTGATCGCCTGGTTGTAATCCAGCGTACCGCGACGCATCCACGCGCTGCCAACGCTGACTGACGCGTCGAGCCCGGTATCGAGGCGCGGTTGTTTGCTGATCATATTGATCGAACCCGACGGCGCGCTGCGACCGTAATCGGTGCCCGATGGCCCTTTAATCACTTCAACCTGCTGAGTGTTGAAGGTATCGCGCGTCACGCTGCCAATATCGCGAATACCATCAACGTAAATGCTGTTGGAGGTGTCGATGCCGCGCATATACACCGCATCACCGGTTGAAGAACTGCCGTTTTCCCCCGCATAGAACGCGCCCACGCCCGGCACGTTTTTCAGCGCGTCGGTAAGATTGGTCACGCCTTGATCTTTAATCACCTGATCCGGAATCACCGTCATGGTGCGGGTGGTATCCACCAGCGGACGATTGAATTTCGGATCGGCAGATGCGTTGGGGGCATACAGCGATGGCGTATGCGCTTCAACCACTAAGGTATCATCAGATTTTTTGTTGGAATTATCTGCAGCTAATGCGGCAGCAGGAGAAATACCAATGCAAAGCCCGGTGAACAGGGTCAACGAATTGAAGCTGCCAAACGGCAGGTTGCGATTTTTATCCATTTTTTAAGGGAGTGAGTTTCTTGTAATTATTGACGCACACGTCACATCAGCGGATGGCCTGGCGCAGAAGCCTTCTGGCGGCAAGGGGTTGAGCTGACGTGACACCTAAATGATAACGCCAATGGTTATCATTTACTTTTCTATCTTACACGCACGCCGCGAGTTAGGAATACATTTCTTTACGAGAAAATTACGGAATCAAGACAATTGATAGAGAGTGGGAAAATCTGATGAGTTTTTTTGAACGAAGGGTCAAATTTCAGGCATAAAAAAACCCGCTGGCCTAGAGCGGGTTCTTTATTCAACAGCGCACAGCTCATTCCAGTAGCTGTAGCGGATCACATGGTGCAGGCACTCATCTCTCATAGTAGCGATACACCGAAGGATGGAACTCAACACCGTACAGCTGGCTGATGGGAATCAGCAGGTCGATATGATTACTGAGATCGAATTCGCGCTCTTCTGCGGGTCCAGTCGCGCCATTGATCAGTTGGTTAAACCACTGCTGCAAGAGGTGTTTCATTGTCAGCTTCTCCACAAATGATTGAGGCTGACAGTAAACCGCATTCTCCGATATAACCAAAACGATTAGTTGTGCGCTTCTTTGCCAATTAATGCATATATGTCGGTGTGTAGCGGTCAACAAAAACTGGCCACAGCTTTAGAGTTTTTCCAGAACAATCGTTCTGATTCATTCGGCGTCAAACCACCATTATATTGATGAGGTCTGAGCTGGCTGTAAT
>NZ_JACAPA010000039.1:0-50621 GCF_013385945.1 Pantoea sp. B9002 | reverse complement strand
CAGCGGGCCGGTGGTGGTTTCTACGCCTGCTGTGTAGCCGTATTCCGGGTGGCCTGGAGTTTTAGAGTGCAGCTGACGGAAGTTCTGCAGCTCGCTCATTGGCAGATTGTAGCCAGTGAGGTGCAACAGGCTGTAAATCAGCATTGAGCCGTGACCGTTCGACAGCACAAAGCGGTCGCGATCTGCCCACAGCGGGTTAGTAGGGTTATGGTTCAGGAAGTCACGCCACAGCACTTCGGCGATGTCCGCCATGCCCATTGGGGCACCCGGATGTCCCGAATTGGCTTTCTGTACTGCATCCATACTTAACGCGCGAATGGCGTTGGCAAGCTCTTTACGAGAGGGCATCTTCTACTCCAGGTCGGATTAATGCTCCGCCACGCTTAACTTATTGTAATTAATCAGTTATAAGGCGAAGCGAGAAAAAAGTCGCACATCAATGTACATGAAAATCAGGACAAAAGTACATGCATCTGGGTGCTAAATCACGGGTAACCGTTTGCATTTCCGGCCTTGTCTGCTAGCCATTGCACAACATGCGAGCTATAACCAAAACGTTTAAACACCTGCGACGGTTTCAGGTGTTTGTTTTCTTTACCTTGTTACCCAAAGGATGCAGATATGAAAATGAGAGCCACCATTGTTGCTCTGGGAATGGCTTCGCTGCTGAGCGGCTGCGAAGGGTTCGATAACAACGCGCTGCTGCAATCCGGTGCGCAGGCTTATCAGGCCTATGCGCTGAACGATACGCAGGTGAAAGAGCTGAGCGATCAATCCTGTGCGCAGATGGATAAAGACAATCAGGTTGCGCCAGCCAACAGTGACTATCAGCAGCGCCTGAATAAAATCGCTGCGGCGCTGGGCGATAACATCAACGGCGTGCCCGCCAACTACAAGGTGTATCAGACCAAAGACGTCAACGCCTGGGCGATGGCCAACGGTTGTATCCGCGTCTACAGCGGGTTGATGGATATGATGACCGATAACGAAGTCGAAGGTGTGCTCGGCCATGAAATGGGCCACGTCGCATTAGGGCATACGCGTAAAGCGATGCAGGTGGCGCTGACTACCACCGCAACGCGCATTGCTGCGGCTTCCGTCGGTGGCGTGATTGGCTCGCTGTCACAATCGCAATTGGGTGAAATGGGCGAGAAACTGGTGAATGCACAGTTCTCACAAACCCAGGAATCACAGGCTGATGATTACTCGTTCGACCTACTGAAAAAGCGTGGCATTGATCCGATGGGATTAGCGACCAGCTTTGAGAAACTGGCGAAACTGGAGCAAGGCCGCCAGAGTTCGATGTTTGATTCGCATCCGGATTCGGAAGCGCGCGCCCAGCATATTCGTGAGCGCATTGCGGCTGGGAAGTGAATTGTGCTTGCTGGCCCCCTCCTCGGTCCTCCCCCATGAATGGGGGAGGAAGATGCTGCCACATGTCAGTGAGGAAGCTGCATATAGCAGCGTCTCCTTCCCCCATTCATGGGGGAAGGCCGGGATGGGGGACAGCAAGCAAAGATCAAGCAAACAACAATTAACGCTTAAACAACCCATCCACCATCGCACCCAAATCCTGAGTATTCGACGTATCGATGTGGCCCTGCGGCGACAGCTTATCAATCACCTGCGGCAACAAGGCGGCCAGCGTACCGGACGCACCATTTACATCGGTGCCGAGCTTATCCGCCAGCGACTGCAGCTGATCCTGACCGAGCGCATTTTGAATCTCGCCACCATCAACTGACTGGTTACTGCCGCTGCCAATCCAGCTATTCAGCACCTGCCCGAGTCCGCCCTGCTGAAACTTCTGCAGCAGCACTTCAACGCCGCCCTGCTCCTGCACCCAGTTCCAGATAGCCATCAGCTGCTGCATCTGATTGCCCTGCCCGCTTCCGTTGCTGTTTCCCAGCGATCCAACTAAATCGTCCAGTAAACCCATAGTCGCCTCCGCAGATTAATTAACCGCCAATAAGTGTAGCCGCAGGTGAAAGGATTAACCTTTATTTGCCGCCTGCACGTGCAGCATATCCAGCGCCAGCGTGGCTGCCGCCAGCGAGGTCAGATCGGCGTGATCGTAGCCCGGCGCCACTTCCACCAGATCCATACCGACGATGTTCATGCCCTGCAAACCACGAATCAGCTTAGTGGCTTTATCGCTGCTCAGGCCGCCAATCACTGGCGTGCCGGTGCCCGGTGCGTGGGCGGGATCAAGGCAGTCGATATCAAAGGTCAAATACACCGGCAGATCGCCGACGGTGCGCTTCACTTCCGCCAGAATGTCATCAACGCTGCGATCGTTAACCTGTGCGGCATCCAGCACATTGAAACCGAGACTCTTATCGAACTCGGTACGAATACCGATCTGCACCGAATGCTGCGGATCGATCAAACCCTCTTTCGGCGCGGTGAAGAACATGGTGCCGTGATCGAAGGTTGGACCATTGGAATAGGTATCGGTGTGCGCATCAAAATGCACCAGCGCCATTTTGCCGAAGTGCTTAGCGTGCGCGCGCAACAGCGGCAGCGTGACGTAATGGTCACCACCAAAGGTCAGCATGCGCTTACCATTCGCCAGCAGTTTCTCGGCATGCGCCTGAAGTTTGTCAGAGAGATCCTGTGAATCGCCAAAGGCATAAACCAGATCGCCGCAATCCACCACATTTAAACGCTGACGCAAATCGAAATCCCACGGCCAGCGGCAACCTTCCCATGCGAGGTTGGTGGAAATCTGGCGGATTGCACCCGGACCTAAACGGCTGCCTGGACGACCTGACGTCGCGGCATCGAAAGGAACGCCAGTGATCACCCACTCAGCATCGCTGTCGTAGGGCTGGAAGTTCAACGGGAAGCGCATGAAACCGAAGGCGTTAGAAACCAGTGAATTGTCATACTGATTGCCGAGGGTGTTATACATAAATCGTCCTCTTTATATCCGTGAGTCGGGCGATGCCCGCGAGCCATTAAGGTATAGATGAAAAAAATCCCCTCCGCGTCGTTAACCCGACGAGGAAGGGATTGGTTGGCGCGATTATCGCGGAGATTGCAACTCCCTGCAATCAGCGTTCGTTTTTCAATCAGCAAATCTATACCCGTAAAATAACTTTAATTTCCACCTTAAAGACATCAATAACTTTAATTAATAAAGAAACATGCAACTATAAATAAATTAAGCCATTTCTTAAATAATATAATTTATTAATAAGGTAATTACGGAAAATAATAATAAAACTTAAATCTATCAAGCGAATTAAATTGATAGCCAAAAACACTTAGTATTATTAAACACCATTCTGTAACGTTATTTAAAGAAATCAGGAAAGGATTTTTTAGACGCAAAGGAATGATGTTCACCGCCACACGAAACCATGCTTTAAGAATCATCTGGTTGTGAGTGGTTTTGTGATTTATTTTTCCTCTAACACGTTTACTCCCTTAAAAGTGAGATGAAGACCCTCTTCTCTTACAATCCTCTTAATATCCTTTCCAACATTACTGCAGCATTGTACTCAGCGCATTGGTATCTGTTAAGCCAGGGGCGGTAGCGTGCAAATTATTTTATTTAACCGGTGAGAAAGTCAATGAGCAGAAGCGGATACGATGTGCAGAAGTCTGCCATTAATGCATTGTTTTTTAGGGAAATACGCACGCGATTCGGCAAGTATCGTTTGGGATATCTATGGGCAGTGTTGGAACCTTCGGCACATTTACTTGTGCTATTAATTTTTTTTGGTTTTATCATGCATCGCACCATGCCAGACATTTCATTCCCGCTATTTTTACTAAATGGCATTATCCCCTACTTTATTTTCGCTAACATCACCCAGCGTTCGATAGGCGCCATAGAGGCTAATCAGGGATTATTCAACTATCGTCCGATAAAACCTATCGATACGATTATCGCCAGAGCTAAGTTAGAAGCGGTTATTTACGTCGCTGTTTATATCCTTTTAATGATTGTCGTGGGAATGACAGGAGAAAACATCAGCGTTAATAACGTGCTGCAGTTGGTTTCTGCATGGGGATTGTTAATCCTGTTCTCATGTGGGATTGGGATGATATTCATGGTCACAGGGCATTTTCTCCCAGAAGCACAGAAGCTTTTCCCCATTGTGTTAAAACCACTCTACTTTATTTCCGGCATCATGTTTCCTTTGCATGCTATTCCTAAGGAGTATTGGCCCTACTTGTTGTGGAATCCGATCCTTCACGCGGTTGAACTGAGTCGGGAAGCGGTGGTAGCGGGCTATGTCAGTGAAGGCGTGAGCCTGGAATATCTGGCCATAGTTACCCTGGCAACACTTTTTCTCGGCCTGGCAATATATCGCACCCGTGAAGAGGCAATGATGACATCATGATCAAGATTGAAAACCTCACCAAGTCTTATCGCACGCCAGCTGGCAGACACTATGTGTTTAAAGATCTCAATCTCCAGCTGCCGAGCGGAAAAAGCGTTGCACTCATAGGACGCAACGGCGCCGGAAAATCAACCTTGCTGCGTATGATCGGTGGCATTGATCAACCCGACAGCGGTTTAATTACCACAGATAAAACGATCTCATGGCCAGTAGGATTGTCGGGGGGATTTCAGGGCAGCTTAAGTGGCCGTGAAAATGTGAAGTTTGTCGCCAGGCTTTATGCCAAAAAAGATCAGCTCAAAGAAAAAATTGCCTTTGTTGAGGAGTTTGCCGAGCTCGGCAAGTATTTTGATATGCCGATCAAAAATTACTCCTCTGGCATGAAATCTCGTTTGGGTTTTGGCCTCAGCATGGCTTTCAAATTTGACTATTACCTGGTTGATGAAGTTACTGCGGTAGGTGATGCAAGATTCAGAGCCAAATGCGCGCGTTTATTCAAAACTCGGCATGCCGAATCTAGCTTCCTGATGGTTTCGCATAATCTTAATTCATTAAAAGAATTTTGTGATATGGCTATTTACATTGGCAGGGACAACGAGGTTCTTCTATTCGATGATATTGAAGAAGCCATCACTCAATATAGCCATGAGTGGAAAACATAAATAAATGACAGAACATCTAACATCCCTTATCCCGGTTGACCTGAAAAGACGCGCAAAAGACATTATTAATAAAGCCGCGTTAATCGCCTCTGATGCAGAGAAATCAAATGTAAAAGTCATTTTCGGGCATAATAATAGAAACACCAGGCAAGATAAAGCATTCATAAAAGCAATAAAAAAATACAGCAATGTAACACTATGTCAGGCTAATAATAAATCCGAACTGATCAATGTGTCGCAGTTGAGAAACCTGGCTTTCCAGCAGGTCGATACAGAATTGATTATATTGCTTGATGTCGATATCTTCCCTGATTTTGCTCTGTTTATGCGTTGCGCAAATGAAATACTTTATCAATCAGCACCGTTCCATATTCTTCCTTGTCTCTACTTAACCAAATACGGCACAAACTATCTCCGTAAAAAAACAAGCATTGAAGGCCTTAAAGAAAAATACTTCTCTTTTTCGCGAAAGGAATTTTTGCACCTGGCATGTCCATCATCAATCGTGGTGATGAAATCGAGTGATTACCGGGAGATAAAGGGGTTTAATCCAGCGTTCAATGGCCATGGTTATGAAGATTTTGACTTTCTACTCAGACTGGCTGAACGCTATAACCGCATTAATAAAAGTGCTGATTTTTTGCTAGAGACGTCACATCGCTCCCCACTTTTATCGACAGGCTTTAGAAAAGAGCTGGGTATGCATTGCATCAACGCGCTGATTGAGAAAAAACTGACATTCCACCTCTATCATGCAAGAGATAATGAAGATAACTATTACCAACGTAGAAAAGTAAATTATCAATTATTTTCTAAACTACACCAACATGACGTAAGCGTGGACGAACACTATTCATCGAGTTTGCTGGAAGAATTCATCCGGGTATGTAAGGAAAAAAAAGTAAACTATCGAACATACTCGATCTACTTCGACAATAAACCCGGACACACGGATAGAACTGACACATTGAAACGTCGTGTTAAGTTATTATTTAATTTTTGATATAAGTTAAAATCATGAACATAAAAAAACTGCTCAAGAAGACCATAAACCGCATTAGTACAATAGGATTAACTTCCCGCGAAACAAAAAGCATTCATCACGCTGATAAAATCTCCTTTATTATTGTTGGAGAAGATCAATCGTTGATTGATACAACCATCAACAGTATCAGAAGGTCTGAAATATCAGGCCATTTCTCAGAACATACAATTGCCACCGCCGATCAGGTCGCTCATCCGGTGACTCCGTACGTTAAGGTTATTTCTGCTGGAGATATAGTTGGTGAGCCGTTTTTAACTGAGTTCTACCAAAATGTAAACTTCAGCACTGCAGATGACATCATCCTTCATGCCTATTCGCCAGAAAGCACTGTTTTTCGAATGGATCCCGTTTTAGCGAACATCAAAAGCATCAATAAAAATCAGCACTTAGTCATTAAGGAGTATGCACTTCCTTGTCTTGATAATTGTATTATTAAGTCAGTTTTAATCCCCAGAAACCTTGCTAATCCTGAAAATAAAGGGTGGACTAACAGCATCGTATTCGCCCTGGAAGCTCTAACGCGCAGCACTTCACAACAAGGCTATCAATTTCTAAGCAACGCTTATGTTGGTTCCATAAGCGGCGAGCGATTTGAAACGCATATACAGCAATTAGTCAAATCAGGTTCAACACTCCTGAATTTACTTGATTGCATTGATATTAATATCAAACATATGCAGAAAGATGCATATAAATTAAAGAGTGTATTATTCCTTATTCATCAGATAGTTATTGTGCTATTAAAAAACAAAAAATCAGATGAAATTCTTACTGCAGAAGAAAAAGATATCGCTCAAAAACTATTAATGAACATATCCAGAAATATCGGCCATGACATCATAAAATCATTTTCATCACCTAATTATAACCATATTCATAAGATTGGTTATTCAAAGATAATGGGTTCTCATGTTGAACGTGATATCTGTTATCTTGAAGAGGGAGATAATGAACATACATCACTCAAATTTAAAATAGCTTCTCACTCAAATACCTATCCGCGTTGTTTCATCGATAGCAATGAGGTGATCCCCACCAATGCAAAAATTAAGAAACTTACTTTATTAGGATTGGAATTTAGCTATGAAATATATTTATGGGTTTCCTTTGAAAATCAGGAACAAAAAATATCATTTACCAATACCTATCAGACTGAATTGTTTATAGCAGGGAAACGTCTGAAGTCTGAATGTTATGGAAAATTAGTCACTCTGCTAACAAGCAAAAATGCATTAAAAGAAAAATTACCAGCAAAAGCAAAGATATTACGCTATCTTGCCACATCAATTTTATTTACCAGGAAATTTGAAACGTGCTGGCTTTTTGTGGATAACGATCTCCGTGCTGATGATAATGCAGAGCACTTTTATCGTTATGTTAAACAAAATCAGTCAAGTGTTAACGCGTGGTTTTTACTCAACAAATCGTCTCCAGATTGGGGCCGTCTGAAAAATGAAGGATTCAGGCTAATTGAGTTTGGTAGTCTGCAGCATCGGCTTGCGCTATTGAATGCAAAATTTCTGCTTTCTTCACACGCTAACCCTGCAATCACTAATTATCTGCCACGAAAGCATTACTGCGACATTATGAAGTTTAAATTTGTATTTCTTCAGCATGGCGTTACAAAAGATGACCAGTCAGAGTGGTTAAACAGCCGGAAAATAGATTATCTGGTCACTGCCGGTACACCCGAGTTTAAAGACATTGCCAACGAAGGACGTTATCGCTACACCTCCAAAGAGACCGTACTTACAGGTTTTCCACGTTATGACAATCTGAAAAAAACGGACACTGATAAACAAATTTTAGTCATGCCAACCTGGCGGAAAAGCCTATCAGGAGAACTGATGGCTAAATCCAGTAAGCGCGTTAAAAACCCGAATTTCCTGACATCACTTTTTTGTCAGCAATGGGGCGGTTTTTTGCAGTCAACGCGATTAAAGAAAATGGCTGAAAAAAATGGCTATAAAATACTGTTTCTGGCTCATCCCAACCTCGTGGATTATCTTGAGGAGCTGGCCATCCCGGATTATATTGAAATAGAACGAATGGAAAACTGCAGCATCCAACAGGTTTTTAAACAATCAGATGTACTTATCACTGATTATTCATCAGTGGCTTTCGATGTTGCTTACATGCGTAAACCTATTCTCTATTTTCATTTTGATATTGATACGTTCTTCTCAGAACACTCCTACTCAAAGGGATACTATGATTATAAAAATAATGGCTTCGGTGCGATCGCCAGTAATATTTCAACACTGCAAAGTAACTTAAACGATTTGCTGAAAAAAAACTGTCAGCTTGATGACTTTTACACTCAGCGAATCAATCAGTTCTTCCCTTATGATGATAATAATAACTCAGCGCGTTTATATGAGACTTTAACAACACTGAGAATAGGCTCGAGATCTTTTGATCTTATTCATCATTATCTTAAAATTCAGTTGGCTTCGTTCGATCTTGTCGCAGCGGAAAAAAGCCTTGTTGAGTTAACAAAGTCGGACATTGATCTGTTACCGGTAGAAAGGGTTGAACTTACTCGCGCAGTAAATGAAATGATATTTTGGGCTAAGCTGCAAAATCGTCATGTTTTACTGGCTAAATTGATGGCGCATGCAGAGATGTTTAATCTTCCTATCATTGGCACAGATAATTCAGCTCATGAGAATAACGACATTAATCCACTTTTTCGCATTGTTAATATTGCTGTAGCTTTAACTGAGGGTGTTCTAAGTCACTCATCTGGTTTGGATAGTTTGTCTGAAGCCCTTTCTGATGAGGATTATCTTCTGCCACAGACCAGAACGGCCTGTGAAATTGTCATTCACAGTGGTAAAAATAACGTTTATCTGGCAACAACATTACTTGCCAAAGTAAAAAGTAATGCGCTATTTAAACAAGCTACACTGTTACAAATGTTAGATTCAATCAACCTACTAAAATTAGGCAACTTCTCAGAAGCATTGATACACTTAAAGAAAGCAACGTTAAGTGATACCCAAAAAGACAATCTGTTGAGGCTTATGCTTGAATATCATGCGAATGAGAATATACGCGCCTTTGATTTAAAGTTCTTACATGGAAATCAACTTAGCCCTCGAGCAACAGAGGCCTATTTACTACTAAACAATGAGACAGTGCCATCTCAACTGAGTAAATTTTTTGTCACCGGAAACAAAAATGACACTTTACTCAATGAGCATCTAAGTATGCTATTTGAAGGAAAAAAGTACCCCAGGTTTGTCGAGGCATTTGAGAACTATCCAATCAGTAAGATTCATATTCAGAACGAAAGTAACTTAACTAAGTATTTGGTTGCGATTTTCCTGACACGTGGCATTACTGAGTTGAAAACTAAAATTTCCCGATTGTATCCAAAAGAGAGCTACATCAATGCTTTTGATGCACAGTTTTTAAACCGTAGTGAGGTAAATCTTGATATTTTGTATCAGATGATTGAACAGAGTATCGACAAGCAAGTTTATACTTATACCTGCTCGGAGGTTTACAGGTACTCACTGCACTTCTACAAAAAAAATCGGCCTGGACTTGCCAGAAAAATCGCCACCATTTCGGTAATGAAAAAACACGAAGACTATTATTCTGACAAGAATAATTGGCATCAAGATAGTGACTACAGAACGTTAATTGATGCGGTTAAAGAGTTAAACAACGTCGTACAAGAACTTAATAGAATAGGATCATAAACATTAAACGTGTAACTTCCTTGGCGTCTATCCGCAGAATAATCATCATGGTTATTCTGCTGGTGCTATACTCGCTTTCTTCCAGTGTTTATGCTGCTGGTGCCGCAACGGAAATCAAGAGTCAATTTAATTTGCAGGGAATATTTTACGATAAGGATGAAAACCTTTTTACCCTTGAGCAAGATTATAAAAATAACTTGTCGATGATTTTCTATAATAGCAATGGCTATCGTGAATTACTGCTAAAAGATGCGGATATAGGCCATCAAGGTTTTGGTGTATCAACGCTCAAGGATAACTCTGCACTCTATATTTTGACTGGGATGAAAAAATCCGGCTTACATATATTGTTATATAAGATAAATAACAAAGAGAAAACGATAAAATATAGAATCAAACTTTTTCCCGATAGTTTCACCCCAAGCAGTGAAACCATGCCTGCACTTTCAGGTGATGGCCGTTTTATTTTTGTTCGAGGACGAAGCAAGAACGGTAAGATGTTTATCCGCGTTTTCGATACTGCAAATATATATTCAGCAATGAAGCACTATACCAATATTGATCTCAGTGATAACTATCTTCATCAATGGCCGATTTCATCCCGAATAGCCAGTAATGCTATCGGTTCTTTACAACCCCTTCAGGCAATCGCCTCGAATGGAAATGACGTCGCTTTGATGTTCGGCAATGCGCGACTGACACCTAAAGTGATCTATTTTTACACTGTGAATGGTAAATTAAAGCGTATTGATACTCGCGTAACTTCGGGTATTGAAGATGCAATGGTGTTCTCACAACAAAATTTTTATGAGCCGGAAGGTCTTTCTTATCAGAAGAATAGATTGAAAATATTAATTACGTACGCTAAAGGGATTAATAAGCGAAACGTCATTTATAACTATATTAAATAAACTTAGACTAAGAACTACAAATGAAAATCATCCATTCAGCTTTCATTGAAAAAAACAGAGCAGATATCGACACTTGCATTGCAAACTTCGATATATCTTTAAAAAATTACCAGACCTTTACCCCCATGATGCTAGGCATCAAAGGTGATGATTCAAATAAAATTCATATCAAGGGAGAAACGATTCCTGCTGGAATTGAGTTGATTTTCACTGAAAAGGCTAAAAATTGCAATGTTGTCATCAATGATAATTTTACCGGCCGTGCAAATAAATTTTCGCTTAAAAATGAAAGCAATTTTTTGTATTTGGGTGAAAACCTTAATATCAATAAAGTTTCTGCCGTCGCTTTAGGGCTTGGGGATGCTATTTTAATCGGTGATGGCGTATCTGTTACTGCTGACAACTCATGGAGCACCGGGTTTAACTCAGGAATGAGTGATAATGGATTGATCGTGGGCGATCACTGTTTAATTGCATCTGAAGTAGTAATCAGACCGGCAGACGGTCATATTGTTTTTGATACTAAAACCGGTAAACAGACTAATGTTTCTCACTCACCGATTATAATCGAACCCTATTGCTGGCTGTCACAACGCTGCGCAATTCTTAAAAACGTAAAAATTGGTGCTTGCTCTATTATCTCCTTTGCCGCTGTGGTAACGAAATCCTGCGCTCGCTTTAGTTGTATGGCCGGTATTCCTGGAAAAGCTTTTCCTTTGGATGGAAAAATGTGGCTTAGAGGACGTGGTAAAGAAGCAAAACAGATACAGGAACATTATCTGAAAAAATTTGGCGAACAATAAATAGCGCAACATGTTCTTTGGCACATATTGTAATAGATCAGTATGTGCTAATCCCCGCTGATTTTTACCCTCCTCACTAATCAAGCATTCGATTTTTTCCTCGTGCGTAAAACTCCATGTTTAGCTGCGTGTGTTCTCTAAGATACTTTTCAAATTTACGGATAAGTATCGCATCCGGCTGGAATTCTGCTTGCCAGAAATCATCTAAACAACCTTGATATGTCATACCAATAATGTCGTAAATTGCACTTCCCAACACTTTTAACGGTTTGAATTTAGCTAATGCTCTCATGCCCACAGTGCTGTTAATCGTGACGACAGCTCGGGCATGAGACAAAAGATCATCGAGAGGCAGATCATGAACATAGATCACTCTGGTTGAAATACCGCTCTTCAGAGCGATTGATTTAATCAGCTGCAAATAATTACGGTGACCACGATCCATCGGGTGATGCTTGAAAACTAAGTAGCTGTCTTGAGGTGCAGATTGGTAAAAAGAAAGAATTACACTTTTGATATAATCTTCGATATCCGCATAAGGGCTATGGTGGTGAATTTGACTGTCGTTATATACCTGTAAGATTGCAAGGTAATATTTTCCACTCATCTCTTTTTTAATATTTTTCGAAATACTCTGCTGTTTTAATCTATAGAGAAGCTTTCGCCAGCAGGATCTTATCCAACATTTGGTTTCCGATATAATGGAGATGGATTTATGATGCTGGTAATTTATGAATTCATGTTGGTGATAGCCGTACATCAAGCAATACCAGATTGCATGAGCGATTCTCTTAACTGACGAAGCCGCGATCTTATTAAAACCTAAAAGAGAAGACTCTGGTAATGAATGATAAAACTCCGCATCACGCGGCAACAAAGAGTAGGCGTTTACTCCACCCTCTTCCAGAGTGATAAAGTGTGGCCGAAAATAACCCTCTTCAAAAACCAGAAATCGCACATGTTTATCCTTAGCCCAAAATTTCGCAGCCTGATGTAGTGGCCTGCAATCTCCAAAACATAGAATGCTATCAAATCCTGACTGCTGATGTATTTCTGTTAACCATTCTGGAAATGCATTCAACGGCTGAAGATAGGATAGTGCGTGGCGATTACGACAATAGAATCGGTCACCACCATTAAATATAACATTAATGGCTTCCCGTTCGTGCAATTTTAACCAACTGGCAAGGTCACTGAAAAAGGGCCCCATCGGACCCTGCAATAAAAGATATTTTTTACCGTCCAGTAACTTAGTGAATGCAGTGCCTTTCATTTCTCAAAGCATCGATATTTTAATAACGCGGTAAACTTTTCTGCATGTACGTTTAATTTTATCTAAGCGAGTTTTTTCAATCTCTAACGTAGCTCTTGGTGTGTTAATCAATATATCCGTTGCTTCTTCCGCCGTTATCGCAGTACGTCGCGTCGGATGAATATAAGTCGGATACTCTATGAGCGCCTGATAAATTAAGTCACTAAGCGTGAGCTTTCGTAAGCGGCGTGCACAGTGATATTCATCGTGCGTTAATCCCCATCCAGCATAGAATGGCATTCCATAACAGCAGACTTTTTTGCCATGCAACAAGCCTTCAAACCCCGCAAGCGAAGTCATGGTATGGATTTCATCTACCACCTGAATGCATTGAATCACATCAGCATTAAGCACTTGATAGTCGGCCAGCAACGCGACATCTGATTGCGCCAACTGACCTTGTCGGTTACCAACCAAAACATCGGGATGCGGTTTATAAATGATAAAGGCGTCAGGATTACGTTTGCGCACTGCGTGTAATAATTGGGCATTGGTTCTTACTGAACAGGTTCCGCTTCTAATCGATGCATCATCCTCTACCTGACCCGGCACCAATATTACGCGCTTCCCCAGCGCCGCTGGCGGCAAAACAAAATCAGCGCCCAAATTATATTTGCTGATTTTACTGTCAACCAATCGCTGCTGTAATCGTAGCGCCCGTTGGCGCTGCATTAACGTCAGTTCACTTTCATTAAGCATCACTTCTAAATCGCTGCTGCGTGATGCATCGTAGTAAATCCCGCGTTTATCCAGCACCAGTGATAGCGGAGGCATCAAATTTGAACCTAATCCCGAAGAACGTAAAAAACCGTCTTCCATCCGCCAGATTGGCAAAAGCTGTGATTTAGCCCTCTCCTGCCAGCGCTGTTCACCGTGATTACCCCAAACTACACAGGCCGTCGCGCGATCCTCTCTGAGACTAAAGCTGAGCTTATTGGTTCGCGTTTGTAAAAAGGGTTTCAGGATGGTGTATTTCCACCATGACAAACCCGGCGCCCAAAGATATCCGTTGCGCTGCTGCTGATAGCGACGCTGCATTTGCATCCAGCTCATGACATCAAACAGCGTCGCCGGCTCACCGGTCAGCGGATTGATATAACGGCTATAGCGAAAATAGGCAGCTGCGAACAATTCGTGAAGCGTTGCGCATCCACGACGCTGGCGAAGCTGTTTCGCTTGTGGGTGACGGTCGTCGGTCAATCCCCAGCCTGCATACCAGGGTTGGCCAAAGCAGATAACAGCTTTGCCTGCCATCAGGGCTTCAAAACCGTACTGTGATGTCACCACATAAACCCGTGAGACGTGGCGAAGTAAGGATTGCGGACTGACGTTATCAGCCAGCAGTCGAACACGCGGAGTGGACTTCAATTGATGGTAATAGCCCGTTTTTTTTCCCTGCAACACATCGGGATGGATTTTAACCCAGATAATGGCGTGAGGATTTTCACTTAACGCCGCATTCAACATGGAAGCAAAATCATCAGGGCCGGCATTGCCATAGATCACTGACATATCGCCGTAAGTTTGATCAACCACCAGAACAATATCGTCGGATGGGTGTTTGTCGGTGACGAACGCAGGCGCATGGTTATATTTTGACAGGTCTTCGGTAACGATAGTTTTGATTGCATGTTCTGCATCTGCCGCAAGCGCCTGATTCGTCTCATGATCGCGTATTAATGCCTCAAGCGCGCTGGGATGGCTGGCATCGTAATAGATGCCGACGTCATCCAGCACCATCGATAGCGGCGGCGCACCGTTGACACCTAAATCCAGCGAACGAATAAAACCATCCTCCAGGCGTAAGATGGATTTACCCGCGCCCTGAGCCAGCGCCACTGGCTTATGCACGCTAGGGCGATGCCCCCAAACAGCAATCGAGGCGATGTCATCCGCAATCGGCATAAAGGGGCTGAGCTTCTGGCACGGCTGTGCCAGAAAGTTGCTCAGATAGGGAATTCGCCAGATACCTGAGGAGAAAATACCGATCATCGCGCATTACTCCTACAGCGTCAGAACCACTTTCGCCGCGACAGCCAGCTGATACAGGATGGTGGAGATACCGCGAGTCACTTCGATGTTCTTCGACTCATACTTCGGCAGTACCATCAACTCATCACCGGGATTAAGGTAATCCACATCATCAGCATTTTCTGCTGCACCGTTCTGACGAATCACAATAATGCGGGCGTTACTCGCTTTCTGTGTCAGGCCACCACATCTGGCGATGTAATCTTTCGGGCGCAGGCCTTTTTCCCAGCTGACGGCGTTAGGGAACAACACTTCGCCGTGTACTAATACCAACGAGGTTTTCTGCGGAATGCTGATGACATCGCCATCCTCCAGCAGAATGCCGTCGAGGTTTTTCTCATTGATGATCACTTCACCTTTCGGCACCACGTTGCGTGCTTTCGCTACAAAACGGCTAATCAGCTGCGCTTCCTGGTAACGCAAGCTGGCCTCTTCTTTGGTCGAGGATTGCACCGAAAGGGACGCTTCTTCGAGCTTCTGCAGCGCGAGATTCATCATCTCTTTCTGCCTGGTTGCCACGGAAGGACGATACAGCTGGATGGCACTCATCTGCGACATGCTGTTAGGACGCACTTTTGCCAACACTGCGCGCATGCTGGAGCCGTAAGGCAACACCATGGCATGCTCACCGGAGTGCGCGCCCTCAATGCGAACCTGAATGGTGCTGGCATAACGATCGGTGCTGACAATCAGCGTGTCGCCATCCTGCAGGACGCGGCCCGGCGCAGAACTGATCGGATAATATTCACTGCGTTTAGCCAAACCCTGCTGACGAACAATGGTGATATTGGTGGCACCTGGCCTGGCACGCGCCCAACTGAGAGCTTCGCTGACATCGATGCTGCTCTTCGCAAACTCAAAGTCATAACTGTTGAACACATCACCGCGCACGCTGAAGGTGTGCTGTCGTGGCCCCACCACAATGGTGTCGCCATCGGCAAACTGGCTCAATCCGAGCTTACCTTTAAGCAGGAAGTCATACAGATTTACGCTGGATCGCACGCGGTTGTCGCGCTTAACCACGATATCAACATAGCTACCGCGTTCAGGATCAACACCACCGGCTTTAATCAGATAGTTCAACAGTGAATCCGAAGTCACACCGCCATACAGGCCGGGACTGCGTACAAATCCGGTGACATACACTTTGACCGGCTGCGCCTGCAGCAGTGACGCATACACACTGACGTTCGCCTGATAAACCTGTTTCACTTTGTTGGTGATCAGCGCGTTTAGCTGACTATTGCTGACGCCGGCAACTTTGACCGGCCCCACATTTGGCAGGAAAATATTGCCTTTAGGATCAACCTGCAAGCTGCCGTCAAAGGTAAATGCGCCCCATAAGCGCACCTGAATGCTATCGCCGGGATTGAGGATATAGCCGGGATTGAATCCAACCGTTGCACCACTGTCGGCACTGGTGCCATTAAACAGCTGAGCACCAAAGATACGGCTCACCGGCTCAGTAGCCATGGGAACGGGCGTATTGTCGAAACCGGAATTATCGACGGCGGAGTTCGACTGGCTATTAAGAAACGGTGACGGTGCGGCTCCGGTCAGATTTTGATCGGCATTGATAGCAATACTGGCACTGGTTGATGCGGCATAACCGGCCGCAAGGAGTACAAATAATTTTAATAATTTCATGGCATGCTCTTTATGCGACAGCATTAATCCCGGTGATCTTCAATTACCGCCAGCAGCAGTTTCAGCGTGCCAAACATCAGGCAGCACACCAGAAGCCAACAGGCGATCAAATAAGGCGTATTAGGGAAACTCGTCTCCTGCGGCTGCTGAGGTGAACTGATCACCGACAGCACTTTCAGTTTGCGCGCGGCTTCCACACGTGTTTTTTCAATTGAACTCTGCGCTAAAGTGAACAGTTCGTTATCAAATGCGACCCTGGATTTAATCTCGTCAAAATCCACCGCCATACGGTTCAACTTGTCACCCTGCGGAGCGGTGATTTTGCTTTTTTCGTTATCGATCTGCGCCTGCATAGCAGCAATAGCATTACGCAGGCTCACCACCTGCGCAGCATCATCGCGAAGGTAGGTCAGCAGATTGCGCAACTCCGCTTCCATCTGGATCTTCTGCGCCGTAAGCGTATTCACCAACGCACTGGCCGCTTGTGCCTGCGCTTCAGGATCCAGAATGTTGTGGCTGTTTTGATACGCCAGCAGTTCGGCGGTGCTGGCATCCAGACGCAGGCGATATTTCTCCAGCTCAGCCTCAGCGAAAGCGAGCTGGTCACGTGCGATACGGTGTGACAACTCGTTGATAAAGCGCTCAGACTCTTTCAGTAATGCTGTATTGAAACGCAGGGCAAATTCAGGCGTAAAACCCTGGGTTTTGATATCCAGCAGTCCGGTTTTGTCATCCCAAATCACATTAATGCGATTGCGGTAATACTGCAGAAAGCGCTCCGTCGAGGCCTTTTTTGATAGGTGGTTAAAGAAATCCAGGCCGCTGTGGCTAAAGGCTTCGCGGAAATTGAGCTGTTGGTCGAGTGCAAACAGCATATCTGGCGAGTTGATGTACTCTTTCAAATAGAGCGCATCTTCGACCGAACCTGGGTTCGCCGCGCCCAATAACAAGCCAACATTCAAACTGTTGCGAGTGATGTCATCAGAGCGCTTGATGGCAATTTTGGATTCACTCATGTAACGCGGTTGGCTGAAAATCACCAGATAGATAATCAGCAGCGCCATCGGCAGCAGAATGATAATTTTCGCCAGATGCTGCTGAATGCCCGCCAGTGAAACGGCAGAGAAACAGTGACGCAACCTGGATACAGTGAGATTCGCTTTCATATGCAACTATCATCAAATGTTATTGGGTGTTTGGGCTGGTGTTGCCTGTGAGTTCATCATTCGATACAGAAAATGAAAGTCACTGAACGTCGACGTGATTTCTTTTTAAGAACAAAACAACGGAGGGCAGGATATAAGGAACGTGCGGGGAGCAATTTAAGAAACGACTTGATTTAAATGCGATAACGTCCAGCCTAATGAAGACGATTTAAGCCAGAAAAAAAACCGCTAATTTCCAGTGAAAACAGCGGTTTAGAGTGAGATTGCGTGGCTTCAGCGTTCGCGCATTGCCTCTTGCGCTTTATTAAACGGCTTAATCAGATAATCCATCACCGTCTTCTCACCGGTCTTAATATCCACGGTCGAAACCATGCCGGGACTGATGGAGAAGCGCTTACCGGCTTTATTCTGCACATAGTCGTTATCGGTGCGGATGAACACGCGGTAATAGTAAATTTCCGGTTTCACCTCATCCTGAATGGTATCCGGCGAGATGCTCTCCACCACGCCGTTCAGGCCGCCATAAATCGCGTAGTCATACGCCGAGATCTTCACCACCGCGCGCTGGCCGGGACGGATAAAGGCGATATCGCGCGGTGACAGCGGCTCAATCCGCCAATTACTGACGCACTTTTGCCCAGCACGTGCTGGATTAAAGCAGTCGATATCAAAGATTAGATACACCGGCAGATAGCCAACGATGCGCTTCACTTCGACAAGAATCTCATCACCGCTGCGATCGCTGACCTTCGCAGCAACCAGCGTGTTGAAAAAGTTCATGATGATGACTCTATTAATACCGATCTGCATAATGTGCTGCAGATCGATCCTTCTCCTTTCCAGGCGGTGAAGAACAAAGTGCCGAGATCGAAAGTCGGGCCGTTGGAATCAGCATCGGTTATATATTGAAGCACACCAGGGCTATCTATAGGAGTGTTCAGCGCGCGTACAGTAGCGACAGACAAAAATTCAATTCACGCTTGCCATTCGCCTGTAGTTTGCCAAAAAATCCTGCGAATCACCAAAAAATAAATTAGCTAAATATCCGTGAATCAGTCGATGCCCGGGAGCCATTAAAGGTATAGATGACTACAATCTATCCCCGCTTCGTTAAACTCGACCATGAGGGTAATGATTGGGTGAAATTATGCGGGGATCGTATGCTCCGCGAATCTCTGCATACTTGGAAGGATTGTATTGGTTAGAACAGTAAAATCTGTATGTGCTGCCTGATAGGAGTAAAAGCGTTCACTTTATAGTATTGCGTAATCTTTAAACGGAAATCTTAATGTGATTATTGGTCAAAAGTAATGAAAAAAATACTATAGAAGTATTCAAACAGATAAATAACACTAAGAAACAATAACATGAATTACATTTGTAACTCTTTGATATTATTCATGTCGATTTAATACCCGCTTAGGGGTGTGGCTAAATTTTGAACACAATAACACTACGCATAAAAAAAATTTTGGACCTGAAGCATACAACGTCACAATGTATCTTAAGTAAGTTGACAGATGCATTTGACAACTTTGTCATTATGCTTCTTCAATTTACCAAAATGCTTGCATTTATGGCTACTATTAAGCAAATTAATCACTCTTAACTGCTGATAATATGGCCATTTTTTGAGCATAGCACTATACTTCAAGAAATAGCACTATGTATACAGTTCGAATTACTTCAGTGCACAGGTAGCTGTAAAGCCTGGGGCGGTAGCATTCATCTTTTTTAAAATGAATATTGAATGTATTAATTTCCTAACTATTATTAGTTTAAGCGCTATTGAAATTAACAAACTAAATATAAGACCCGAATAAGAAAATTAAAAAACCTTTTGCAAATGAAATTTACAACTGTAAATTTCGAGCACATAAAAAATCAATAAGTTTAAATGGAACATACCACCATTTTTTCCTCATCACTATTCATAACGTATTTTAACCGTATTGTAATTACAATACGGTTAAAATTAGCAAGCTCACTTAAAAACATATTAAATAACCTGGATAAGACATGGAAAAAAAAATCAACAGTAATCGTTCGGTTCTCACTCAAGAACAACTTTTTGATATGAACTCTTTTGAAGGCGTTAGCAACTTCCTTCTCAAGAAATCGTTATTCTTGAAACCAACTTATATTACTAAATCTGCCTGGCTGGAACATATTCCTTTTGCTTTCTGGCTTGCTGAAACATTGCAGCCTAAAAGATTTGTTGAACTGGGAACTCATTATGGAAGTTCTTACTTTGCATTTTGCCAGGCAATTTCTCAACAGGATTGGGATGCACAATGTTTTGCGGTAGATACATGGCAGGGTGATGAACATGCTGGAATTTATGGAAGAGAAGTACATGCTCAAGTCTATGAACATAATCAAAGAAATTATGCAGATTTTTCAACTCTTATAAAGACTTCCTTCGATGAAGCATTACAACACTTCGCTGACGGGAGTATTGATTTATTGCATATTGATGGTTTGCATACTTTGGACGCGGTTCGACATGACTTCGACTCTTGGTTGCCAAAGCTTTCAATTCAGGGTGTCATTATTATGCATGATACTAACGTCAGAAAAAATCAATTTGGGGTATTTAAATTATTTGAAGAGCTGAAAGAAAAATATCCACATTTCGAGTTCTCGCATGGACATGGTTTAGGTGTAATTGGCGTGGGAGTTAACCAAATCGATGTGATGCAGAAATTCTTTTCACTTTCAACTAACCGCTCTGCTACTCGTTACACACGAGATATATTTTCACATCTGGGACGAGCTTGTGCTGACAACTGGGAAAGTTCTTCCTTTAAAAAAGAAATCTCAACTTTAAAAAGTAGCTTAAATAAAGAATCAAAACTAACATCAGAAGAAAAAAGTCAACTATCACTTTTAAAAGAACAAGTTAGCCATTATGAAAAAGAACTTCAAGAGCGATATGAAGAAATCAGCATAATTACTAAAATAGCTGAACAACATCAATTAGAATTAGATAACATTAGAATTCAATTAAACCATGAGAAAAACATGGTTAATAGCATCCAAAATACCTTGTCATGGAAAATAACAAAACCAATTAGAACTGTACGTCGAATGATCAATAACATAAAGAGTTAATCATATGATGGAAAACACACTCTTTTATTAACAACCTTAATATAAATGGCGACTTAAATTTAAATGTCGACTGATGAATTAAATCCACATAAAACTCCTTTTTTGTACCAATAAAAACCTAAAAAAACATCACTTAAAACTAACATTCAGTCTTAAAACTCACATTGCAAAATTTAAAATACCCAATTAATTAATCACTTTAATTAATATCTGGAGAATTAAGAAATGAGCACTACGCAACGAAACGGTACCAATGTACTTATAAATAATAAAATAATTGATAACGATTGGTATAAAAATCAGTACCCGGATGTTGAGAAATCAGGGTTAAGTCCTGAACTGCATTTTATGAAGTATGGCTTCTTTTTAAAAAGAAAACCAAGTGCCATTTTTGATAATAAACTCTACGATCAATTCAAGTCTCTTGATGATCTTGTAAGCCATTTACTCCTGACAAATATTACGGTTCCTGTATTAGATATATTACCTGAGATAGCTTCAGAAAAAGAATCAAACGAAAACGAAAAAAAACCTGAAAATTATAGTCATGATAAACATCCTAACTTGAAAGGGTACTTTGATGAACTGACTGAAACGGAGTTTAGAGGCTGGGCTATTGACGAAAGTCGAATAAATCACCCTGTTGAATTAGATATATTTGTAGATAATATTTTCCTCACTACAATTGAGACTATTCATGAAAGAAGAGACCTCATTGAAGCAGGCATCGGAGGTGAACAAGCTGGCTTCAAAGTAATTTTCCCCGAAAACATTTTCACCAAAAACTCTATTATTGACATTCGTCATAGAAATACTGATAAATCACTAGGTGATAGTAACAGGGTATATTATACCAATTCGGAATCTATTCAGTTCCAATCAAGATTTATGGATGCACTTAACGGTAGACGCATTAGAAAAGTCACTGTTATTGTTCCCATTTATAATGCATACGAAGCGGTTGTAGACTGTCTTGACTCTCTAACAAAAACAATAAATAAAAACCACGAGGTGTTAATGATCGATGACTGTAGTCCTGATGACAGGATCGCAGATCTTTTAAAATATTATGAAAAAACGCACTCATTCAGACATATAAAAAATAAAGAAAACTTAGGATATACCTGCACTGTTAATAAAGCCATCCAACTTGCTGGCCAAAATGATATAGTACTTCTCAACAGTGATACCGTTACAACTCCACGTTGGTTAGAGAATATGATTTATTCCGCTTATTCACGTGAAACTATTGCCACAGTTACTGCAATATCAGACAACTCCGGTGCTTTTTCAGTACCAGAAATAGGAGCTTTTAATCATCAAACTGTGGGGCTTACGAAGAATGAACATGCCAGACTCATCACTCAAAATACAGATGGAAAATGTTTATCAGTGCCTACAGGCAATGGATTCTGCTTATATATAAGACGTGACTTCATAGATTTGCATGGAGCATTTAATGAAGAAAAATATCCTCGAGGGTATGGCGAGGAAAATGACTTGTGTATGAGAGCTTATCAGAGTGGCTGGCATAACTTGATTTGTGACAAATCTTTTGTCTATCATAAACGCAGTCAAAGCTTTAAGGAAGAAAAAATTAAATTAATGGAGGATGGCGCATCTCAGTTGAGGAAAGATTATCCTGAATATAAAAATGCAATTAATAGATTTATCGATTTGGAATTAAGGCTCTTTCGTTCTAAAATTCGTGGAACTATTGAAAACCATGACCAAAAACCCATATTACCACGAGCACTATTTGTGATTTCTACTACAACGGGAGGCACTCCTCAAACAAACTTAGACTTGATGCAAGCAGTAGATGATAGATATGAATGTATGCTTTTGCGTTGCGATAGTAGGAAAATATACCTCAGCAAGCTCATTGAAAAAAAATTACATCCAGTTTTGGAAATCCCATTATCAATAGCTTTAGAACCCGTCACCCACCTCTCCGATGAATATGACGCCATAGTTTCCGACTTATTGTATAAATACAACATTGAGTTACTACACATTCGCCACATTGCATGGCATAGTTTAAGTCTACCTCGTATTGCGAAAGCAATGCATATTCCAGTAATATATTCAATGCATGATTTTTACTCAATTTGTCCAACGGTAAACTTAAAAAATGAGTCTAATAAATACTGCGCAGGAAAGTGCAATAACAACGCTGGTGACTGTACAATTCCATTATGGAGTCAAGGCTCAATTATAAACTTGAAAAATGAATTCATTTATAATTGGAGGAATAAATTCAGGACATTCACATCTTATTGCGATGCGATAATCTCCACTGATGAATCAGCAAAAGAACAAATCTGCATGATACTTCCAGAAATAGCTGATAAGTTTCACACCATACCGCATGGGCGAGATTTCCCCGTAATGGTTAAAGGAGAGCATGCGACAATACCCCCTCAAAAAATTCGAGTGTTAGTACTTGGTAATATCTCGATAGCTAAGGGTTCACTTCTTCTAAAAGATATGATCATTAACGATACTGAAAAAAAACTTGAATTTCACTTCCTGGGAAATACCAATGGCCTTACTGGATTTGGTATTCATCACGGTACCTATTCCAGAGATGATGTTCTTTCCAAGATAGCCGAAATAAATCCACATATTGGTGTTGTTCTATCACTTTGGCCTGAAACCTTTTGCCATACTTTAACAGAAATGTGGGCTGCAGGCATTCCAGTGATGGCTATAGATTTAGGTGCTGTTGGCAATAGAATTAAATCAACAGGTGCGGGCTGGCTTGTTTCAGAAAATATAGGCCATGTTGAGTGCGTAAATGAATTAATAAATATAGTCAATGATATTCACGACTACAATCTTAAAGTTGACAGGGTAAATGAATGGCAAAGTACTGAGGGAATGAAAAATACATTATCATGGATGGCAGACCGATACTGTAGTATTTATTCATCTTTGCAATGAAAATTTAACCATGTAATGCCGCTCTTTTAAAATTGGATGTTATGATGTGCAAAGTATACCGTATAGCTAATTTTAAATGCTTTAACCTAGTTCTATTATTTACTACCGTAATATGAATTAAAATTATTTTTTGCAATTCCTAAAGGGACGCTAATAGCGCCCCTTTTTTATTGCAGAAACCAGTTAAAAATCACCGTTCCCGCATTGCCTCTTGCGCTTTGTTAAACGGCTTAATCAGATAATCCATCACCGTCTTCTCACCGGTCTTAATATCCACGGTCGAAACCATGCCGGGACTGATGGAGAAGCGCTTACCGGCTTTATTCTGCACATAGTCGTTATCGGTGCGGATAAACACGCGGTAATAGTAAATTTCCGGTTTCACCTCATCCTGAATGGTATCCGGCGAGATGCTCTCCACCACGCCGTTCAGGCCGCCATAAATCGCGTAGTCATAAGCCGAGATCTTCACCACCGCGCGCTGGCCGGGACGGATAAAGGCGATATCGCGCGGTGACAAACGCGCTTCAATCAGCAGACGATCGTTCATCGGCACAATATTCATCAGCTCGCCATTCGGTGGCACCACGCCGCCCACGGTCGAGACTTTGATGTTTTTCACGATGCCGCGCATCGGTGAGCGGATGGTTAATCGCGTTACCGTGTCTTCACGCCCTTTCACCACTTGCGCCATGCTGTCGGCTTCGGCGTTGGCTTTCGCCAGCTCCTCGCGCGCCTGCACGTAATATTGCGAACGCATATCGGTGAGTTTCAGTTCCAGATCTGATTTATCGCGCTGCAAACGCAGCACTTCCACGCTACTGGCGGCACCGGTTTTGGCCAGACGCTGCGTGATGGCCAGCTCGCGGTTAGCCAGCGCCAGCGACTCTTTAAACTGCGCGGTGGCATCGGTGAGCTGCGCGCGACGGGTTTTATACAGCCGCGTTTCTGATGCCATCAGATCGGGAAACTTATTCAGCTCCGCCGGGAAATTCAGCGGCTGATCATTCACTTCCGCATTGAGGCGCGCGGCGGCAGCCAATGCTGCACGATAGCGTGCCGCGCTTTCGCCGACGTTGGATTGCGAGCGCGTGGCATCGAGGCGCGCCACCACTTGCCCGGCCTGTACCTGATCGCCTTCGTGCACATACAGCTCGGTGAGGATGCCGCCTTCCAGCGATTGCAGCACCTGATCGCGCGAGCTGGGAATCACTTTGCCGGTGCCGGTTGAGACTTCATCCAGCACGCCAAACCAGGCCCAAATCACCGTAACGAGGATCAGTGCGGTGCTGATGACGATCAGCCGCACCGCGCCGGTGTAATGGGTTTCGGATCGCAGCTCGCCCAGCAGATCGTCGGAGGAGTCCACTTCTGCCGCCGTCACTAAACGCAGTCTTGCCGGTAATTGTTTGATCATGATTGCGCCTCCGGGAGACTGCCGTTAGCACGCGGTGCCGGCAAGGCGTTCTCTTTCGGGCTGTCCATCACCAGCTGTCCCTCTTTCAGCACCAGCACGCGATCCACCAGCGCGAGAATCGCCGCACGGTGCGTCGCCACGATCAAGGTGCGCCCGTTGAGCCACTGACCGAGCCGTTCGATAAACTCTTTCTCGGTGTGATCGTCGAGCGCCGCCGTCGGCTCATCCAGCAGGATGATGTTAGGATCGCGCAGCAGCATGCGCGCCAGCAGCAGCGACTGACGCTGACCGCCGGAAAGCCCAACGCCGCCTTCCATAATCGGATGGTCGAGGCCGAGCGGCAGACGACGAATGAAATCCGCGCCGCCGCTGACGGTAAGCGCGCCAAAGATCGCATCATCGGTGGCGTGCGCCGCGCCCATGGTGAGATTCTCGCGCAGCGTGCCGTGGAACAGCCGCGCGTTTTGCGTCAGCAGGCCAACGTTACGCCGCACATCGGCCACATCAATATGTGGCAGGCTGAGGTTATCCAGCCGCAGTTCACCGCCGACCAGATCGATGCCACCAATCATCGCCTGCAGCAAGGTCGATTTGCCCGAACCGTTGCGTCCCAGCACTGCAATGCGCTCGCCCGGTTTGATGGTCAGGCTTTTAATGCGCAGCGCGATGTTCATTGAATCGGTGTAGTAACGGAACATCGCGTCGGTGAACTGGTAGTGACCAAACAGCACCGGCGTATGAATACGCGTTTCGTCTTTGCTGTTTTCCACCGGCAAATTCATCAGCGCATCGAGGCTGCCTTTTGCCGCTTTCACCTGCTGCCAGCGCGCCAGCACGCCGCACAGCGTCGCCATCGGCGCAATCATGCGTGAAGAGAGCAGCGACGCCGCCACAATCGCACCGGTGGTGATATCGCCGTTGATCACCATCGGCGCACCGATCACAATCACGCTGGCGTACACCAAGCCCTGCACCGTCACGCCCCAGGTAATCAGCGAGTGCATTACTTTGCGCATCTCAACGCCGGATTGCGCGGTAATGCGAATGTAGCTGTTCCACTGTTGCAGGAAGCGATCTTCCGCCTGCATCAGCTTGATATCTTCCAGCCCTTGCACGCTCTCCACCAGCACCGCATTACGCAGCGTCGACTCTTTCAGGTTCTGCTGCGCCAGCTTCGAAAGCTTCTTCTGGCTCAGCACGCCCGGCAGGATCATCAGCAGCACCGCCACCGGCGCAATCCACGCCAGCTGCGGCGCGATAATCGCCATTACCAGCATGAACAGCAGGAAGAACGGCATATCGACAATCGCCGTTACCGTGGTGGAGGTGACCATTTCGCGGATCGCCTCCAGCTCGCGCAGCTGCGAGATAAAGGTGCCGGTCGAGCGCGGCACCGCGCTGTTACGCAGTCGCAGCGCGTGACCGAACACCCGATCGGAAACGCGCATATCGGCGCGCTTACCCAGCAGATCGGTCACGTGATCGCGTCCGACGCGCAGAATATAAGTGAACACCACCGAGATGATCACCCCGATATACAGCACATACAGCGTTGGATAGGACTGCGCCGGAATCACCCGATCGTACACCTGCATCGAGAAGATAATGCCGACCAGCGCCAGCAGATTGATCAGGAAGGATCCGAGCATCACGTAGCCGTACGGCCGCAGATCGTGCAGCACCAGACGGCGCAGCCAATCCGGTTTTACCGTGGCGAGATAGCGATCGACGCGGCTGTCTTTAGCGGCGGTAACCGGACGCAACGCGGCGGCAAAACGGATTTCCGGCAGCAAAGTCTCCAGCGCAATCGGCGCGGGCTGTTCATCACCGGCGAAATGCACCCGCACTTCATCATCGCCATCAAACTGCGTAATAACACCTACCTGACCGTCGGCCAGCTCGATCGCCAGCGGCAAACGCCAACTGGTGATCTCCCACTGATTCTCTTCATACAGCTGCAGCGATAAGCCGGCCTGGCGCGCCAGATGGCGCAACGCTTTATCGCGCGACTGTTTGCCCTGCCATTCGGCAGCGGCCATGATCATGCCCGGCGAACAGGGCAAGCGATAATGGGTGGCAATCAGGATGATGGCGGTGGCCCATCCGTGTAAGGGCACGTTTCCCCCGGACGCGCTATCGGGCGCGTCGGGAATCTGTAATTGCGTCATGGCTGGATCTCCACGGACTGGATCCGCTGATTATTCAAAGCAAACGCCGACCGCATATGCCCGGTGCTGTAGAGGCAATCGAGCTGCAGTGAGCGTAACTGGCTGATGGTTTGCTGCAGCGTGAAACGGGTCTGGAACACTTCCTGCTCGGCGTTGAGCACGTCCAGCAGCGGACGCGTGCCGAGTTGCAGATACTGATCCTGATAGAGCGACTGGGTTTTCTCGCCCAGCGTCTGTTGCCGTCCCATAATCGCCAGGCTGAGCGACAGGCTTTGCGACTCGTTCTGCGACTCACTCAACTGCTGACGCGCTTTAAGCCGCGCCGAGTTGACGGCCGCATTGGCGGCCTGCAATGCATTGGCGGCTGCGTCCCGGCTGGCGGTGATGCCGCCGCCCTGATAGAGCGGCATTTCCACTTTCACAAACGCCGAATATTGGGTGCGATCCAGCGATTCGCTGCCGGAATAGTGATTGTTGAGATAATGCGTCACCTGCGGTTCCAGCGAGATGGTAGGCATGTTTTGCGCGTTGGCATTATCGAGTTTGGCCTGCGCCTGATTGGCCTGCGCCCAGGCCGCCAGCACCGACGGATTGAGCTTGTCATCGGCTTTCGCCACCTGACAGGATTGGGTGAGTTTGGTGGGGAAGTCGTCGCTGACTTTTTTCACCAGCGGCCAGCCAAGATAGGTTGCCAGCGTGGCGCGCCAGCGATCGAGGTTGGCTTGATACTGCGTTAGGGTGGTACGCGCGCCTTCGATACGCGCATCGGTTTGCGTGGCATCCGAAAGTGACGCCGCACCCTCTTCATTACGTTGCCGGGCAAGGTCGCCAATTTTACTCAGCGCCGTGAGCTGCTCCCGCGCAATTTTGACCAGTTGCTGATAGCCCTGCACTTCCACCAGCGCCGCGGCGGTATCGTGCGCCACGGTATCAATGCTTACCAGCACGTTGGCCTGCTCCTGCGCCACGCCCGCTTCGGCGGAACGTACCGAACTGCTGACCTTGCCAAAGTCATACAGCATCTGCGAAACCGACAGCACAAACGAGGGGCTGAAACCCTTTTCGCTGTAGGCGTTGCTGTAACCGTTGTTCATGCCAGCACTGATTTGTGGATAGTATTTTGCTTTTGCTACATCAACCTGATTGGCTTGCTCCAGCATTTTTCCCACCGCCTGGGCGATATCGGGATGCCACTGAATGGCGCGCTGTACCGCCTGGTTGATAGTGAGAAAGTCGGGGACGTTGGCGAGGGCGGGTTCCGCCACCTCACCGGTTAATGAAGGCAGTTCTTGCTGTTGCGCTAAGCCTGCTGAGGTAATTTGCCCCGCCCGGGTTAACGCGTCACTGGCCGCTAAAAGTTGAGAACTGTAAAGTAAAGCCATGCCCGCACAGAGAACGCTGAGCTTAAACGAACGGCGAAAAGTTGCGCCTGAGTGCATCAGTTCCATCGATAGTCCACCAGTCAATAAAGAGAAAGGGGCACATCCCTGTGCCCTAACTGCATCCCTGCATCACAGAGCGATTACGCCGTGTGGTTTTGGTGCGGTTGTTGCAGCAGCTCCTCCAGAGAAACGTTCACGCCTTCCAGCGTAATCAGTTGAGTCGCGCTGTAACCCGTACCGGTACCATCACGGTCAATGGAGAGCACCGTATTGCCATCTGAAGTATGATCCACTTTCACGAAATCATTAATATTACTTGTGGAATCATTCCAGCCGATAAGCAAGTTACTGACGTCAATTTTGTCGCCTTGCGCAACATTGAAGTCGGTCCAGGTATCGTGACCGTTACCGCCGGTGGCATCAGCACTCGCCAGTAAGTGATACACCAACGTATCTGCGCCGGCACCGCTGGTGATGGTGTCGTCGTAGGCACCGCCAGAAAGCGTGTCAGCCCCCGTGGTTCCTGTGATGGTTGGATGCAGCTCAATGGTGAACGACTGCGTGGTGATGGTGCCATCGCTCGCCGCCAGGGTGTAACTGAACACCTCTTTATGGGTAATGGATTGTCCATCCACGCCCGCATTCAGTGAATAGGTGTAGTTACCGTTGGCGGCAATACTCAGCACACCAAAGTCCCCGGCAACCGATGTGGAACCCACGCTGTGAACCGTGGTGATATCACCGTGTTCATTAGTGATACTCAAGGTTCCGGTGTGCGTGCCCGATGCTGAACCGTAGATGCTGCCGCTGGCGTCGTGGTCATTCGTGGCTTCGGCCACCAGACTGTTGGTCGCCAGCAGCGTGCTGGTAGATGCACCGTTGTGCAGGTTCACCGTCAGGCTGGCCGAGGTCACCGCGCCGCTGGCATCACGCACCGAATAGGTGAAGACGTCGGTGGCTGGCACCAGATCGGCATCCAGTCCCGCCTTCAGCGTATAGGTGTAGTTACCGTGCGAATCGATGGTCAGCGTACCGTAGCTGCTGGTGATCACCGTGTTACCGGTGGCCGCAATCGCATGCCCGGTCACCTGGGTGACCGCTGTACCGTTCGGCACCGTACCGGCGACGGAGCTGGTATCGTTGGTCAACAGGTTGCCGGTGACGGTTGCCGCGACGGTCAACGCCAGCGTCGTCACATCCGACGTGGTGGTGACCGTCGTCGATGGCAACACGCCAACGCCGGTGCTGGTGCCTAACAGCACGGCATAGTTACCTGTACCGAGGTTGCTGTAAGTCACGTTGCCACCGGTTTGCGTACCAATGGTCAGGATGGTGGTGATGTAGTTGGCGTTGCTGGATTTCAGCAACCATGTGCCGTTCGCCTGCTGTTGATACAGGTACAGCGTGTAGTTAGACGTCAGCGCCACCAGGCTGGTGGCCGAGGCGTGCAACGTCACCGTACGCGTATCCCCTGCTCCAACGTTAAACATATAGGCGTTATTGCTGGTCAGGACGCCCACACCCACGGTGCTCAGCAGGTTAACACTCAGCAACGCGACGCTGGTCGCACTGGTATTGGCATTGGTGAGGGTGCCGGTTTGGGTGGTGTAATCCACTTCATTGACATCATTCGCTGCCACGATACGAATCGCACCGGTCAGTGACGAGCTGGTCGATACGTTGCCCGCGCGGTCGGTCTGAATGACCGACAGCGCAGCTCCGGTGGTCTGCGCCGTGCTCAGGCTCACCGTCCATGTTCCGCCCGCGCCGACAGTCGCCGTACCCAGCGCGTTACCGCCCGCATCACGCACCGTTACCGTCGCCCCCACTTCACCGCTACCGGTGACGCTGGTACCCGCATCATTGATCGCCAAGCCACTTACCGCCGCTGGCGGCACCGTATCGACGTTCACCGTCACCGCCGTGTTACCGGTGCTGACGTTACCCGCCGTATCGGTAACCGTTACGCTCAACGGATGGGCACCGTTCGCCAGCGCGCTGGTGGTGTAAGTCCAGGTGCCACCGGCGCCAACCGTTACTGAGCCCAGTGCGGTGATGCCATCGTAGATGGTGACAATCGCACCCACTTCCGCTGTCCCGTTCAGCACCGGCGTGGTGTCACGGGTGTACGCGCCATTAGTCAGCGTCACCGGCGTGCTGCCAGCGTCGTCGGTAATGGTGAGCGTACTGGCCGTTGGCGCCACGGTGTCGATGCGCAGCGTGGTCGAGGCGCTCGGGCTAACGTTGCCCGCCGCATCGGTCGCCGTCACGTTCAGCGTGTGCGTGCCGTTGCTCAGCGTAGTCGAGACGAAGCTCCATGTACCACCGCTGCCCACCGTGGTGGTGCCCAGCAGTGTGGTGCCGTCGTACACGCTGATCCGTGCCCCGACTTCGCCGTTACCGGTCAACAGCGGCGTGCTGTCGTTGGTAATGCCGTTATTCGGGATGGTCACCGCCGTGCTGCCGTTGTTATTGGCGGCAACCAGGTTGGTGACCGCCGGCGGCGGCGTGGTATCGATAGTTACCGACGCCGAGGTGGTGCCGCTGACATTGCCAGCGGTATCCGTTACCGTCACGCTCAGTGGATGCGCGCCCTGCGTCAGCACGGCGGTGGTGAAGGTCCATGCGCCATCACTGCCCGCAATCGCCGTACCCAACAGCGTGCTGCCATCGTAGATGGAGATGCGGCTGCCCGCTTCCGCCACACCGCTCAACGTTGGGGTGGTGTCGTTGGTGGCACCGCCGCTCGGCACCACGGTGCTGGTGACGTCGTTGGTGATCACCAGCGTTGACGCCGTTGGTGCCACGGTATCCACCGTAATGGAAACCGTCGTCGACGCCGCACTGGTGTTACCCGCCGCATCAGTCACCGTCACGCTCAGCGGATGGGTACCATTGCTCAGGGTCGCGGTGGTGAAGCTCCATGCACCCGAACCATTGGCGGTGGTGGAACCAATCGCGGTAGAACCGTCGTAAATAGTGACAATCGCGTTAGCTTCCGCCGTGCCGCTCAGGGTTGGCGTGGCGTCATCGGTAGAGGCACCGTTCGCCAGCGGCCCCTGAATAGTGCCAACGTCATCATTGATCACCAGATTGGTCACCGGATTCGGCGCCACGGTATCAATCGTCAGAGTGGTTGAGGCGTTCGGGCTGACGTTGCCCGCCGCATCGGTGGCCGTGACGTTCAACGTGTGCGCACCGTTGCTCAGCGCCGTCGAGATAAAGCTCCATGTGCCGTTGCTGCCCACCGTGGTGGTGCCCAGCAGCGTGGTGCCATCGTAGACGCTGATCTTCGCGCCAATCTCGCCGGAACCGGTCAACAGCGGCGTATTGTCGTTGGTCACGCCGTTGTTCGGAATGGTCACCGCCGTACTGCCGTTGTTGTTGGCTGCCACCAGATTGCTGACTGCCGCCGGTGGCGTGGTATCGATGGTTACCGAGGCCGAGGTGCTACCGCTGACGTTACCGGCCGTGTCGGTGACCGTTACGCTCAGTGGATGCGTGCCGGTTGAAAGCACGCCGGTGGTAAAGGTCCATGCGCCTGTGCCATTAGCAATCGCCGTCCCCAGCAGCGTAGCGCCATCGTAAATCGACACGCGGCTGCCCGCTTCCGCTACACCGCTCAGCGTTGGGGTGTTGTCGTTGGTGGCACCACCGCTCGGCACCGTGGTGCTGGTGATGTCGTTGGTGATCACCAGCGTTGAGGCCGTTGGTGCCACGGTGTCTACCGTGATGGATACCGGCGTGGTTGCGGCACTGGTGTTACCCGCCGCATCTTTCACCGTCACGCTCAGCGGATGCACACCGTTGCCTAGCGTAGCAGTGGTGAAGTTCCACGCACCGCCCGCTCCAGCCACCACTGAACCCAGCACCGTGGTGCCGTCGTAAATGGTGACAATCGCATTCGCTTCCGCCGTACCGCTCAGGGTTGGCGTGGCATCATCGGTTACCGCACCGTTGGCCAGCGGCCCCTGAACGCCTCCCACATCATCGTTGATCACCAGATTAGTGACTGGCGCAGGTGCCACGGTATCCACCGTCAGGGTAAGGGCCGCATTTGGGCTGACGTTGCCCGCTGCATCGGTCGCCGTGACGTTAAGTGTGTGTGCTCCGTCCGCCAGGGTTGGCGTAGTGAAGCTCCAACTGCCGTTGCTGCCTGCGGTGACCGAACCGATAATCGCCGTACCATCACGAATGATCACCAGACTGCCCGCTTCTGCCGTACCGCTCAGCGCTGGCGTGTTGTCATTGGTGCTGCCGTTATTGGCAATCGCCACCGGCGTGCTGCCGTTGTTGTTGGCAGCGGCCAGGCCGGTTACCGCCCCCGGCGCAACGGTATCAATAATCACCGTGGCCGAGGTGCTGCCGCTGACGTTACCTGCCGCATCGGTGACCGTGACGCTCAGTGGATGAGAGCCTTGCGTCAGGACATCAGTGGTGAAGGTCCATGCGCCGTTGCTGCCTGCCACCGCCGTACCGAGCAGCGTGCTGCCATCGTAGATCGATACGCGGCTGCCCGCTTCTGCCGTACCGCTCAGCGTTGGCGTGCTGTCGTTGGTTGAACCGCCATTCGGCACCGTGGTGCTGGTGACGTCGTTGGTGATCAACAAGCTTGAGTTAGCGGGCGCCACCGTATCGACATTGACCGTGAAGTTGGTCGCCGCGCTGGTGTTGCCCGCCGCATCGCGCACCGTCACGCTCAACGGATGCGATCCGTCGCTCAGTGCCGCAGTGGTAAAGGTCCACGCACCATTGCTGCCCGCGACCACAGAACCCAGCACCGTTGTGCCTTCCGAGATAAACACGATATTGCCGGCGGTGGCATTACCGCTCAGCGTTGGCGTGTTGTCATCGGTCGCCGCACCGCTGGTGAGCGGTCCTTGTGTCGCGCCCACGTTGTCAGAAACCACCAGATCGGTGACTGGCGTTGGTGCTGCTGTAGTTACAGTGAAGCTGATCGCCGCATTCTGACTGACGTTACCGGCGAGATCGGTCGCCGTCACGTTCAGGGTATGCAGACCATCAGCCAGCGTTGGCGAGGTGAAGCTCCACGCGCCGTTGCTGCCTGCGGTGACAGAACCAATGATGTTGTCACCATCACGGATCACCACCACGCTGCCCGCATCTGCCGTACCGCTCAGTGCTGGCGTGTTGTCGTTGGTGTTACCACCCGCAGCAATGGTCACCGGCGAACTGCCGTTGTTGTTGGCGGCAGTCAAACCGCTCACCGCCGTTGGTGCCACGGTATCCACGATAACCGTTGCCGTGCTGGATGCCACGCTGGTGTTACCGGCGGCATCTGTCACACGAACGGTCAGCGCATGGCTGCCTTCGCCCAGTGCGGTGACAACCGGGAAGCTCCATGTGCCGTTGGCTCCCGCCGTCACCGAGCCCAATACGGTGTTGCCATCGTAAACGGTGACAATCGCGTTCCCTTCCGCCGTACCGCTCAGCACTGGCGTGCTGTCGTTGGTGTAGCCGCCGTTCGGCACCACGCTATTGGCTGCATCGTTAGTGACGATCAGCGTCGAGGCGTTTGGTGCCACGGTATCAACAGTAAGGTTCACCGCATCCGAGCGTGGCCCAACGTTACCCGCCGCATCGGTGACGGTGACGCTCAGCGCATGCCCGCCCTGGCTGAGGGTTGGCGCGGTGAAGGTCCACTCACCGCTAGCGTTGGCGACCGTAGAGCCAATCACCGTGTTGCCATCATAAACCGTGACAATACCGTTGGCTTCGGCCAGTCCTGCCAGCCGTGGCGTGCTGTCGTTGGTGGTGCCATTGTTAGCAATGGGCACCGTTACGCCGTCATTGTTATTGGCGGCGGACAGATTGGTGGCGGCAAGCGGTACTCCGGTATCGATAGTGAAGTTCACCGGCGGTGAAGATTCTCCCGGATTACCGCCTGAATCGACCGTCGTGACATAGATGCTGTGAGTTCCGTCTAGCAGCGTAGGCGTAAAGCTCCACTGCCCAGTGTTGCCAACGGTGACACTGCCCAGCACGGTAGCGCCATCATGAATGGTGATCACATCCCCTTCATTCGCGGCCCCGGTTAACACCGGCGTGCTGTCATTACTGTTGGCACCGTTGCTTAGCTCGACCGGAAGGGTGCCGTTGTCATCAGTAATTACCAGCGTACTGGTGGCAGGCGGCAGATCGGCAGCAATGGTCAGCGTAAAGGCAGGACTGCTGACTGCACTGACGTTACCCGCCGCATCGGTTACCGTGAAGGTGAAGCTATGCTCACCGTTGGAAAGACCGGTACCCGGCGTATAGCTCCAGTTACCGCCAGTTGCCGTTACGGTACCGAGCAGCGTGGTGCCATCGTAAATCGAGATGGTGCTGCCTGCCTCTGCCGCACCGCCAAAGGTTGGGGTGTTGTCATCAGTGATGGCTCCGTTGGTCAATGGACCGGTGCTACCGCCTACGTTGTCGTTCACCGTCAAATCGGCAACCGTGACCGGATCCGGCACCCCCGTATCGATATAGACAGTAATCGGCGTCGCTTCAGGGCCGGTCGTACCCGCCGCATTGGTGACCGACACGGTGAAGCTATGCGGGCCATCCGACAAGGTAGTGGATTGGAAACTCCATGCCCCGTTATCACCCACTGTTGTGGTACCGAGGAGAGTCGCTCCCTCGTAAACATTGATGATGGTGCCCGCCACACCGGTACCGCTAATCACTGGCGTGTTGTCGTTGGTATCGCCTTCATTTACCACCTGCACCGGCGTGGTATTAGCATCGTTGTAGACACCAAAGGTCAGCACCGCTGCGGGTGTTGAGGTATCCACCGTCAGCGACACCGAAGCAGTAGAGCTGACGTTGCCCGCCGCATCGGTCACGGTGACATTCAGCGTATGAGTCGCATCCGTCAGCGTGCTGGTGGTGATACTCCATGCGCCGTTACTGCCTGCCACAGCTGAACCCACCAGCGTAGTGCCGTCATAGACGCGAACGATAGCGTTGGCTTCCGCCGTACCGCTGATGGCTGGCGTGCTGTCATTGGTGATGCCGCCATCGGCAATGGTCACCGGTGAGCCGCCATTATTGTTTTGCAGCAGCAGATCGTCAGCCGGCTGCGGTGCGGTGGCATCCACCACCACGGTAAAGCTCGAGGATGGCGAACTGACGTTGCCGACCTCGTCGGTTACGGTGGCGGTCAGCGTATGCGAACCATCGGTTAAGGTCGGTGAGCTGAAGCTCCAGGTTCCGCCCGCCGTTGCCGTGGTCGAGCCGATAACGGTGGTGCCATCATAAATAGTGACCAGGCTGCCCGCTTCCGCTGTACCACTCAACAGCGGCGTGTTGTCGCTGGTGGTGGCGCCGTTCGGCACCAGCACGGGCGATCCACCGTTGTCATTGTTCACCACCAGCGTGGCTGGCGCTGGTGCCACGCTATCGACGGTGAAACCAATCGCCGGTGACGCCGTACTCACGTTGCCCGCCGCATCCACCACGGTGGTGCTCAGGCTGTGCGCGCCTTCGCCCAGCGTGGGTGAGGTGAAGCTCCACTGGCCGTTGCTGCCCACCGAAGCGCTACCGATGATGTTCGTGCCATCACGGATAATCACCGTGCTGCCCGCTTCGGCTGTGCCGGTGAGGAATGGCGTGTTGTCGTTGGTGAAGCCGCCGTTGGTGATAGCCACCGGCGACGTGCCTTCATCATTGCTGGCCACCACGTTCAGCGCCGCCGCTGGCGGTGTGGCATCAATCACTACGCCAATGGTGCTCGGCGCACTGACGTTTCCTGCCGCATCGCTGGCCGTGACGCTAAAGGTGTGCGTTCCATCCGCCAGCGCACTCGCCGGCGTGAAGGTCCAGGTTCCGCCCGCTCCAACGGTGGTTGAACCCAACACGCCGTTCTGATCGGATACGGTGATGATGCTGCCCGCTTGTCCAGAACCGCTCAGCACCGGTGTGCTGTCGTTGGTGAGCCCGCCATTAGGGATGTTAACTGGCGTACCAATATCGTTGGTCAGCGTCAGTCCGGTCGCCGCTGGCGGTGCCACGGTATCCACGGTCACGGTGATGGTGCTGCTTGCCGGTCCGGTATTACCTGCGGCGTCACGCACCGTCACGCTCAGGTTGTGCGTGCCATCGGTCAGACTGGGTGAGAAGCTCCAGGCACCCTGCGCATTAGCGACGGCGCTGCCCAGCACGGTGGTGCCGTCAGACACAATCACGATGCTGTTGGCTTCTGCCGTACCGCTCAACACTGGCGTGTTGTCGTTGGTGGTGCCGTTATTGGCAATCGGCACCGGCGAACCGCCGTTGTCGTTGTTCAGCGCCAGTCCGGTTGCCGCAACAGGCGCAACGGTATCGACGTTAAAGGCAATGGCTGGAGATGCAGGACCGACGTTACCCGCAGGATCGGTGACGGTCGCCGTCAGGCTGTGCGCACCTTCACCCAGCGTTGGCGTGGTAAAGCTCCACTGCCCGTTACTTCCGACAATCGAGGTGCCCAGCACGGTAGCGCCATCCAGCACGGTAACGGTGCTGCCAGCTGCAGCGGTACCGCTGATCGCCGGTGTGGCATCGTTGGTGGTGCTGCCCGCGGCAATCGTAATTGGTGAACTGCCGTTGTTGTTGTTCAGCGCGATCGCGCCCGGCGCCACCGGCGGGGTGGTATCAATGCTGAAGTTCAGGGCCGCGGACGGCGAACTGACGTTACCTGCGGCATCGGTCACCGTGGTGGTCAGGCTGTGCGGACCCTCGCCCAGCACCGGTGAAGTAAAGCTCCAGGTGCCGCCGCTGCCGACCACCAATGAACCCAGCACGTTGCTGCCATCAGAGACAATCACGATGCTGCCCACTTCGGCGCTGCCGCTCAACACCGGCGTGGTGTCGCTGGTCGCGCCGCCTGCAGCAATCGGCACCGGCGTTTGGCCGGAATCATTGCTCAGTTGCAGACCTGTCGCCGCATTCGGTGCCTGCGTATCAACGGTAAAGGCGATGGCCGTAGACGGTGCGCTGCTGTTGCCTGCGGCGTCAGTAACGGTTGCCGTCAGGCTGTGCGCGCCTTGGCTCAGCGCTGGTGAGGTGAAGCTCCAGGTTCCATCTGTGCCAACAATCGTCGAGCCCAGCACGGTGGTGCCGTCACGCACGATGATGATGTTGTCCGCTGCGGCGGTACCGCTCAGCACCGGCGTAGTGTCGTTAGTGGCTCCGCCCGAGGCGATTGGCGTTGGCGTGCTGCCCTGATCGTTACTGAGTGCCACCGTAATCACAGCTGGTGGCGCGGTGGTATCGATAGTGACCGCGTACGGCGTCGATGCCGGGCCGACGTTACCGGCCGGATCGGTGACGGTGGTGGTCAGGCTGTGCGCGCCCTCGTCCAGCGGATTGGCCGGAGTGAAGCTCCATTTACCATCGGTGCCAACGGTGGTGCTGCCCAGCACCTCGGTGCCATCACGTACGGTGACGACGCTGCCCGCTTCGGCGCTGCCGCTCAACACTGGCGTGGTGTCGTTGGTGCGACCGCCGGTATCAACAGGAATCGCCGTGCCGCTGTTGTTATTGCTGAGCTGCAGATCGGTGGCGGCAGCGGGCGGTGTGGTATCCACGGTAAAGGTAACCGGCGTGGATGCGCCGCTGCTGTTGCCCGCCGGATCGGTGACGGTGGTGGTCAGGCTGTGTGCGCCCTCGCCCAGCGTGGTCGCTGGCGTGAAGCTCCAGTTGCCGTCGGTGTCCGCCGTGGCGGTTCCCAGCACGGTGGTGCCATCACGTACCGTAACGGTGCTGCCCGCTTCGGCGCTGCCGCGCAACACCGGGGTGCTGTCGTTGGTGATGCCGCCAGCGGCAATCGCCGTGCCGCCATCGTTACTCAGTTGCAGGCCGGTTGAGGTTGCCGGTGGCTGCGTATCCACGGTGAAGTTAATCGGCGCAGACGGATCGCTGACGTTACCCGATGCGCTGGTGACGGTGGTGGTCAGGCTGTGCGCGCCTTCGCTCAACGCCGGTGTGCTGAAACTCCAGTTGCCGCCGCTACCGACCACAACGGTGCCGAGCACGGTGGTGCCATCCAGCACGGTGACGGTGCTGCCCGCCGCTGCGGTACCGCTGAGCACCGGCGTGGTGTCATTGGTCGCGCCGCCGGACGCAATCGGCACCGGCGTGCCGCCGTTGTCATTGTTTAGCTCAAGGTCATCTGCCACTGGCGGCTGGGTAGTGTCGATGTTGACGATGATTGGCGTCGACGTTGGGCCAACGTTACCGGCCGGATCGGTGACGGTGGTAGTAAGCGTGTGCTCACCTGCTGTCAACGGTGCGGTTGGGGTAACGCTCCAGGTTCCATCGCCGCCAACGGTCGCGCTGCCGATCACGGTAGTGCCATCACGTACCGTAACGATGCTGCCCGCTTCTGCGGAGCCGCTCAGCGCGGGTGTGGTGTCGTTAGTGGTGCCGCCTGCGGCAATCGGTACCGGCGTTGCGCCTTCGTTGTTGCTCAGTTGCAGACCGGTTGCCGCCGCAGGTGGCGTGATATCCACGGTGACCACAATTGGCGTAGAGGGCGCACCGGTGTTGCCCGCCGGGCTGGTGACGGTGGCGGTCAGGCTGTGATTGCCCTCGTTCAGCGCTGGCGTGGTGAAGCTCCATGTTCCGCCGCTGCCAACGGTGACGGTGCCGAGCACGGTGCCGCCATCAGAAACGGTAATGGTGCTGCCCGCCGCTGCAGTGCCGCTCAATACTGGCGTTGCATCGTTGGTTGCCGCGCCAGAGGTAATAGGAACAGACGTGCCGCTGCTGTCGTTACTCAGCTGCACACCGCCCGGTGCTGGCGGGGCCGTGGTGTCGATGGTGAAGGTCAATGGCGTGCTTGCCGCGCCAGTATTGCCCGCTGCATCGGTCACGGTGGTGGTCAGGCTATGTGGACCATCGCCGAGCGCCGGAGAGGTAAAGCTCCAGTTGCCATCGTTGCCGACGGTCACCGAACCCAACGCCGTGCTGCCATCGGAAACCGTCACGATGCTGCCCGGCTCCGCACGGCCACTCAACACTGGCGTAACATCGTTGGTGGTGCCGCCATCCGCGACCGGCACCAGCGTGCCGCTGCCATCATTGCTCAACTGCAGATCGGTGGCCGCTGCCGGTGGCGTGGTATCCACAATCACAATCACCACCGACGACGCAGGGCCGACGTTACCGGCGGTATCGGTGACGGTGGTGGTGAGATTGTGCTGCCCTTCAGTCAGTGGCGTAGCTGGCGTGAAGCTCCAGTTACCATCAGTGCCGGTGGTGGCGGTGCCGAGCACCGTAGTGCCATCGCTCACCGTCACGGTGCTGCCCGGTTCGGCGGTACCGTTCAGGGTTGGCGTGGTATCGCCGGTAGTGCTACCTGAAGCCAGTGGCGTGCCGTCGTCGTTGGTGAACTGCACATTGCCTGCCGCCGCTGGCGGTTGGGTATCAACGGTCACGGTAACCGGCGTAGAAGCCGGGCCGGTATTGCCCGCTGGATCGGTAACGGTTGAGGTCAGGCTATGGCCGCCATCGCTCAGCGGTGGCGTGGTGTAACTCCAGCTGCCATCGTTGCCCACCGTGGTGGTGCCGAGCACGGTAGTGCCATCCGAGATGGTAACTGTGCTGCCTGCTTCACCGCTGCCGGTCAGCGTTGGCGTGTTGGTATTGGTGCTGCTGCCTTCTGGGATCGGTACACCTGCACCATCTTCCAGAGTCACGCCGGTTGGCGCGGTTGGCACCACGGTATCAATGGTGATGTTGATGGTTGGCGAATCGGTCTCCACGCCGGTGGTGGCGTTGGTGGCGACCGCGTGGAAAGCGTAAGTGGCATCGGCCAGCGCCGCAGGCGTGAAGTTCCACTGCCCATCGCTACCCGCGACCGTGCTGCCAATAATGGTGGTGCCGTTATACAGCGTGATGAGATCGCCCGCGCCCGCCTGGCCGCTGAGAATCGGCGTGGTGTCGTTAGTGCTGGCGTTGTTTGGCAATTCAACCAGCGTGCTGCCGCTGTCGTCGGTCACCACCAGCAAGCTGCTGGTCGCCGGAACGCCAGCATCGACATTGAGGGTAAATACCGGCGACGACGGGCTGACGTTGCCTGCCGCATCGGTGACGGTGGTGGTCAGGCTGTGTTGGCCGTTAGTTAGCGCGGCATCTGGTGTGAAGCTCCAGCTGCCGTCGCTGCCCGCTGTCGCTGAGCCCAGCAATGTTGTGCCGTCATAGACGCGTACCACCGAGCCCGCTTCGGCGCTGCCGGTCAGGGTTGGCGTGCTGTCGTCGGTGATGGCGCCCGAAGTCAACGGACCGGTGCTGCCGCCGACGTTATCGTTCACCACCAAACCGCTCACCGGTGCTGGCGCGGTGGTATCTACGCTGAAGGCGATCGGTGTGGTCGCCGGGCTGACGTTGCCCGCCGCATCGGTCACGGTGGTGTTCAGGCTGTGATTGCCTTCCGCCAGCGTCGGTGTGGTAAAGCTCCAGTTACCATCGCTGCCGACCGTCACGGTACCCAACACGGTGGTACCATCAAGGATAGTAACGGTGCTGCCCGCTTCCGCGCTGCCGCTTAAGACTGGCGTCGCGTCATTGCTGGCACCGCCGGCGGTAACCGGCTGCGTAATGCTGCCCGCATCGTTGGTGAGTTCCACGCCGGTTGCGGCATCTGGCGCGATGGTATCCACGATGATGTTGATGGTGGCGGTATCAGTGACGTTGCCGTTGGCATCGGTAATGGTGCCGTGCAATGCATGCGGACCATCGCTCAAACCGGTGACATAGAAGATCCACTGACCGTTACTGCCCGCCGTGGTGCTGCCCAGCACGGTGGTGCCGTCATACAGGGTAATGATATTGCCGGGACCCGCCAGGCCGGTTAATACCGGACTGTCATTGTTGGTGCTGGCACCGTCAGTCAGCTGACCCACGGTGTTGCCGTTTTCATCCGTCACTTCCAGCGACGATGTGGCTGGCGGAATATCCGCATCAACGTTGATCACAATCGGCGGGCTGGCTGGGCCGACGTTACCGGCGGTATCCGTGGCGGTGACGGTGAAGGTATGGCTGCCATTGCTCAGCGCTGGCGTGGTGAAACTCCAGGTGCCGTCGGTGCCCACGGTGGTGTTACCCAGCAGCGTGGTGCCATCGTAAATGCTGATGGTGGCATTCGGCTCGCCGGTGCCGCTCAGGGTTGGTGCACGGTCATCGGTGGTATCGCCGGAAGTTAACGGCCCTTGGACCGCGCCGACGCTATCTTCGATCACCAGATCGCCAATAACGGCTGGCGGTGTGGTATCCACCGTCAAAGTAACCGCTGGCGACGCCGGACCGGTGTTGCCGGCCGGGTCGGTGACGGTGGTGGTCAGGCTGTGTGCGCCGTCACTCAGGGTTGGCGAGGTGAAGCTCCAGTTGCCGTCGCTGCCCACCGTTGCGGTGCCGAGCACGTTGCTGCCATCCAGCACGGTAACAGTGCTGCCCGGTTCTGCGGTGCCGCTTAAGGTTGGCGTGTTGTCATTGCTGATGCCGCCAGAAGCAATCGGTACCACGGTGCTGCCGCTGTTGTCGCTCAGTTGCAGATCGGCCGCCGCCGCTGGCGCGGTGTGATCAATGGTGATGTTGAGGGTACCGGAATCGGTCACATTGCCATTGGTATCGGTGGCCGTGGCGTGGAAGGCATAAGTACCGTCGGCCAGCGCGGTGGCTGGCGTAAAGCTCCATTGCCCATCGGCACCCGCGACGGTGCTGCCGATCAACGTGGTGCCGTTATACAACTCGATGAGCGCGCCCGCCGAAGCCAGACCGCTCAGCGTTGGCGTGGTGTCCTGCGTGCTGGAACCTTCTGGCAACACGCGGAGTGTGCTGCCGCTGTCATCGGTGATTTCCAGCGTGCTGGTGGTTGGCGGTACGCCAGCATTGACGGTGAAGCCAACACCGGTTGTCGCCGGGCTGACGTTACCTGCCGCATCGGTCACCGTTACGCTGAGCGAATGGCTACCGTTGCTCAATGTTGGCGTGGTAAAGCTCCAGGTGCCGTCATTGCCAACGGTGACGCTGCCGAGCAGCGTACTGCCGTCATAAATTTTGACGATGGCGTTGGCTTCGCCGTTACCGGTCAAAGTTGGCGTGCTGTCGTCGGTGGTGCCGCCCGCGGTGATTGGGCCGGTTGCAGCACCAACGTTATCGCTGATCACCACATTGCTGGCACCCGCAGGTGCCTGAGTATCCACGGTGAAGGCGATCGGCGTCGAAGTTGGACCAACGTTACCGGCCGCATCGGTGACTGTGGCGGTCAGGCTGTGGCCGCCTTCGGTCAACGTTGGCGACGTGAAGCTCCATGACCCATTGCTGCCCACGGTTGCCGTGCCGAGCACGGTATCGCCATCACGCACGGTGACGGTGCTGCCCGGTTCCGCGGTGCCGCTCAGCACCGGCGTGGTGTTATTGGTCGCGCCACCGGCGGCAATCGGTTGCAGCGTGCTGCCATCGTTATCGCTCAGCGTTACGCCACCGGCCGCAGCTGGCGCGACGGTATCCACCGTGATGGTGATGGTTGGCGTTTGCGTCACGCTGCCCGCGTTGTTATCGACGGTGGCGTGCAGCGCGTAGGAACCGTCAGCCAACGCCGTTGGGGTAAAGGTCCACTGACCATCGCTGCCCGCGACCACGCTCCCCAGCACCGTGGTGCCGTTATACAGCGTGATCAGCGCACCCGCCGTCGCCAGGCCGCTCAGCGTTGGCGTGTTGTCGTGGGTGCTGGCACCGTTGCTGAGCTGCACCAGCGTGTTGCCAGAATCATCGGTGATTTCCAGCGACGTTGTGGCCGGCGGAATAGCCGCCTGCACGGTGATCTCATAAGGAACAGATGGCGCGCTGACGTTGCCAGCCGCATCGGTCAAGGTCACGGTCAGGCTGTGGCTGCCGTTGCTCAAGGCGCTGGTGGTGTAACTCCAGGTTCCATCGGAACCCACCACCGCCGTACCCAGCAGCGTTTGCCCATCGTAGACGCTGACAATCGTGCCCACTTCACCGCTGCCGGTGAGCGTTGGTGTGTTGTCATCAGTTGATCCGCCATTGATCACCGTACCTGAGGTGCCGCCAGAGTTGTCATTCACCGATAGGCCGATAGCGGCGGCAGGTGCTTGCGTATCCACGGTGAAGGTGATGGTGGCTGGCGTGCTAGCGTTGCCCGCTGCATCGGTGGCGGTGATGCTCAGCGTATGGCTGCCCTCGCCCAGCGTTGGGCTGGTAAAGCTCCATGTGCCGTTGCTGCCAACGGTGACACTGCCGAGCACCGTATCGCCATCGCGGATAGTGATAATCGAGCCCGCTTCAGCGGTTCCGCTCAGCACTGGCGTGGTGTCTTTGGTCGCGCCGCCGTTGGTGATGGGCTGCGCAGTCGAACCGCTGTTGTTAATAACGCTCAGGCCACCAACGGTCGCTGGCGCCACGGTATCCACTGTGAAATCCACCGGATTGGTCGCTGGACTGGTGTTACCCGCCGCGTCGGTGACGGTAGCGGTCAGGCTATGCTGACCCTCCGCCAGCGCTGGCGTGGTAAAGCTCCAGCGGCCATCCGCGCCAACGGTCACGGTGCCGAGCAGCGTGGTGCCATCGTAAATGCTGACAATCGCGCCCGCTTCAGCGGTGCCGCTCAGCGTTGGCGTGTTGTCATCGGTAATGGCACCCGCGCCAATCGCGCCCTGATACGGGCCTACGGCGTCGTTGATCACCAGATCCGTGATGGCGGTTGGCGGCGTAGTGTCGTTTTCACCGGGATCGGTAGGATTGGTTGGGTTGGTTGGGTTGGTAGGATTGGTCGGGTTGGTGGGATTGCCGCCGTTGTTACCGTCGTCGGGATTGGTCGGCGAGGCATTACCGCCGCCACCGCCCGAACCGGCAAAAAGCGCACCTAAGCCCGCCAGCGCCGCACCACCGATACCAAAGGCGGCGATGGTGCCGTTATTGGTGGTGTTTTCGGCTAACAGCCCTTCGGTGCTGTCGATTGAGACGTACTGGAAACCTTCTGTACCGGGATCTTCAACCCACCACATGGCGCCGCGATCGTCCTGCAGAACCAGGTCGCTGTCGCCATTTGGGCTATAAAAATTATGAATAACAACCACTTCACCAGATTTTGTGGTGACGACTAAATCATTACCATTGCGTGTGAAAGACTTAATATCAGACTGATTAAGATGCAGCTTCACCAAACTCGGAGCGGTCAAATTAACTTGATTTCCACTCAGCTCAGAAGCAACGGTCCCACCTTTTGGGGTTACTGAGATATTATTCATGTTATCGAGATCCCGCAGTTTCCATAATCACCCCGGCATCAGCAGACACCGGCTTTTACAGCGAATAATCACGACGATTATTCACTTCTTCTCTTGATCGATTTCATACAGGCTAAGAATGAAATCGTGTTGAGTTTTGTTTAGCCGCCATCCTGATAACTGATTGGTTTTATTTCTTAAAATCACCACGGGAAAAATATATTTATTCTCAAGCGGCCGGGCACAAATGACGTGAAACGCATGGAGCCCAGGCTTTGACATTTTTTCACTTCCCCGAGGGATGAAACCAACCCAGTAAACTTCAGGATTATGCTAATAAATCATCGAGATAGACGCTCTGCCACAAATAGCCCTGCATGCCATAAATTGCTTTATGCGACAGCAGGTCGACCTGTTGTTGATTTTCAACACCCTCAACGATGACGCCGTTGCATAATTCGTTGAGATGGTCGAGCAGAATGTCAAAGGTGCGACCGTCGCCAAATTGCCAAAAAAATTCTTTGTCAATCTTGACGATTTCAAATATTCCGCTATCAAACATGGAAAGGTTGGAATAACCCGGACCAAAGTCATCGAGCCATAAAGGGGCCGGCGTCACTTTCGCGACACCTTTTAAAATCAACAGATCGGCGCTATTAAATCGCGCGGTGAAAAATGCTGATATTTCCAGACGCAATAGCGTCAGCTGAGCCAGTTTTTCTTGTATTTCAGCATCTTTAAAAATGCTGGCTACGATATCTCTATCAACATTGACACTGACAATCTGGTCGAACCCTTTCTGGTATAGCTGAATAAGTTTTTCGATCTGGTGGAGGAATAACTGCCATTTAACGTCAGCAGAAAGCTGACTGAAGAACCCAACATCCCTTTCAGGGTTACGCTTATTATTGATATCTGCGTCATCTGCGAGACGCGTTAACAATTCCCTGGCAATCACCTGGCCGGATAAATCATAAACCGGCTCCAACAAGAACACTGTCTTAGGTTGATTGCTCATTTCATGTCCTTACTGCAACTGCCTGATAGCGTTAAACTGTCAGGATTTCTCATGTGAGAAGTAAGGTAAACATTGATAAAACTTAATGTCTTAACTGAAGGTTAACGTACAACTTACACTTTGAGAAATAGATTTCAGTAAACACCACTGGCAACTTCAATCGTTTAAATCAATCAATAACGTAAGTAAATTTCTCTAAAATTCATAAAAAGCTCGGAAAATTCTTAGGAAAATTTAACTTAGTGTTAACCTTGACAGATCGACAAACATTGAACGGCATGAAAATTAACGATAAAAACCAAAAAGGCATCGTTTGGTTTTTATCCTTATCTCAAATTGCAAAATGTTTCATCTGGAATCCATGATTCCAAAAAGCGCCAATAAACAATGTTTTCAACAGTGACTATTCAAACCTTAATGTTTAAATTTATATTATACATTGCAAGGAATACATAACAGAATGACTGCTTAATCCATGATGAATCAGTACGTAATGTAAGGATATTAAGAAAATAAACAGCGTTGCCGACTCGCTTTATTAGAAAAAAGAAAGAGATAGCATTGGGGGGTTAAATGCGGTTTTTTCGCGACAGGTTACAAATAAGCCAAAGGTGATCGTCTTCACAAATAGAATTAAATTATTGTTGGAGGGCGCAGATATAGCAGGAAAAGAGAAAACCGAGCCCTTGCGGGCTCGGTTTGAGAGCAGTTAATTACTCATCTTCTAAATAGGTATAACCGTACAATCCACTCTCGAATTCAGACAAGAACTGCGCGCGCAGCTCTTCATCGATATCCGTTTGTTGCGTCACCTGATCGCGGAACAGCGTCATCAGATCGTTAGGATTCAGCTGCACATACTCAAGCATATCCGCCACGGTATCGCCCTCATCCGACAGCTGAACTTCCACGCTGCCATCCGGGAACGCAAACACATCAACCGCTTCGGTGTCACCGAACAGGTTATGCATGTTGCCGAGAATTTCCTGATACGCGCCCACCATAAAGAAGCCGAGCATCGGCGGATTGTCGATGTCGTACTCCGGCATCGGCATGGTGGTGGCAATGCCATCGCCATCGACGTAGTGATCGATGGTGCCATCGGAGTCACAGGTGATGTCGAGCAACACCGCGCGACGCTTCGGCATTTTGTTCAGCCCTTCCAGCGGCAGCACCGGGAACAGCTGATCGATGCCCCACGCATCCGGCATTGACTGGAACAGCGAGAAGTTGACGTAAATCTTATCTGCCATGCGCTCCTGCAGCTCATCAATGATCGGGCGATGCGCGCGGTTGCTGGGATCGAGATGCTGCTGAATATAGTGGCAGATGCTCAGATAAAGCTGCTCTGCCCAGGCGCGCTGGCCAAGATCGTAGGTGCCTGACGAATAACCGGTATGGATGTCGAACAGATCCATTTGGCTATCGTGCAGCCATTCGCGCAGCGAACGACGCACGTCAGGTTCGTGCATCTCTTGCCACGTATCCCACAGGCTCTGAATCGGACGCGGTGAATCGGCATCCGGTGCCACCGGCGTGCTGAATTCGTTACGCTCAACACCAATGATGTTGGACACCAGCACGGTGTGGTGCGCAGTCACAGCACGACCTGATTCGGTGATCACGGTTGGATGTTCCAGGCCGTTCTCTTCACAGGCATCGCCGATCGCCCAAATCACGTTGTTGGCGTATTCGTTCAGACCGTAGTTGACCGAGCAATCTGACTGCGAGCGGGTTCCTTCATAATCCACGCCCAAACCGCCGCCCACATCGAAGCATTTGATGTTAACGCCCAGCTTCGCCAGCTCAACGTAGAAACGCGCCGACTCACGCACGCCGGTTGCGATGTCGCGGATGTTGGACATCTGCGAACCGAGATGGAAGTGCAGCAGTTGCAGGCTATCGAGACGGCCCGCTTTGCGCATGATATCGACCAGTTGCAACACCTGCGATGCCGCCAGACCAAACTTCGACTTCTCACCGCCGCTCGACTGCCACTTGCCTGAGCCCTGCGACGCCAGACGCGCGCGGATGCCGAGACGCGGAATCACGTTCAGACGTTCGGCCTCTTCCAGCACCAGACGCACCTCGGTCATCTTCTCGATCACCAAATAAACTTTGTGGCCGAGCTTTTCACCGATCAGCGCCAGACGAATGTATTCGCGGTCTTTATAGCCGTTACAGACAATCACCGAACGGGTTTTACCGGCGTGGGCCAGCACGGCCATCAGCTCGGCTTTCGAACCGGCTTCCAAGCCCAGCGGTTCGCCAGAGTTGACCAGCGACTCAATCACGCGCTTATGCTGGTTCACCTTAATCGGGTAAACCAGGAAGTAGTCACCTTTATAGCCGTAAGATTCACGCGCGCGTTTGAAGGCGGCGTTAATCGAACGCAGACGATGCTGGAGAATCTGCGGGAAGCAGAACAGCGCCGGCAGACGTTGACCGTCGGCTTCGCGCTCTTTCACCAACTTCGCTAAGTCAACGCGCACTTCCGGCTGATCCGGATCGGGACACACGCTGATGTGCCCCAGCTCGTTGACGTCGTAATAGTTATTTCCCCACCAGGCAATATTGTAGGTACGCAGCATTCTGCTCGCTTCCTGATCGTTCATTGCCACCTCCTGCATGGAGCGGAGTACACCTTGTTCGCCAGCTGACGAACCCTTGATATTCTTCATGTCGTCAGACATCGCGAACCTCAATTTTCCGTTGAAATATGAATTTGTTACCGAGTTTTGTCATGGTGGCGCCAGGTAAAAATTGCCTCATCCTGCTTGCTGCCTCTGTAAGGTTGCAATGTGCAATGCTGACTCTAAGTGTAAAACACCGCGCCGAAGTCGGGGCAAATAGCCTGAGACTTCCACGGTCTGTAGACAGCGAAATGCAGTAATAGATGCAGAGAAATGTTAACCGGCGCTCGTGTCGGGAGAATGAACACAACGTCGATAAAAGAAAAGAACGGGTTTGGAGTGTGAAAGGAGTGCCAGCGCGCCGGAACAGCGCAGTGAACCAAAGCGAGAGAAAGAGTGGTTCATTACTTTAATCACCTCCATCGCCTGCTTAACGCATGCGAGAAACGGCTTGGGTGAAGGTCAGATTAAATGGCATCTGACGGCGCGACGCACGGCGGCGTCATCATTTGCGGCTGTGGTCGACAGCAGCGGCGTTTTATACAGCCACACGGGGTAAATTGCAAAATCTTTGTCAGGTAACTGCGCGCGGTGTCAGGAAATTATTCCACTTGGGATGTTGCGGAAAATGCGGGATCGGAAAAAGCACTGGAAAAGTGCTCACTGAGTAACCTAGAATAGCCGTCCAGATGGTTTTCCATCTAAACTGATTAACATCCAGGCGGTGTGAGTTAATGCTCTCGCTGCCTACTGCTTGCGGCTTTGCCTGAAGGGGCGTCGAGTCGGTCTGATCCCGCTTACGCTATGCAGTCGTATTCAAACCATTTTTAAGGTAAAGAACAGAATGGCTAAACACCTTTTTACATCTGAGTCCGTATCAGAAGGACATCCTGATAAAATCGCTGACCAAATTTCCGATGCCGTGCTGGATGCGATCCTCGAGCAGGATCCTAAAGCGCGCGTGGCCTGCGAAACTTACGTGAAGACCGGTATGGTGCTGGTTGGCGGTGAAATCACCACCAGCGCATGGGTGGATATCGAAGAGATCACCCGTAATACCGTACGTGAAATCGGCTATGTCCATTCCGATATGGGCTTTGATGCTAACTCTTGCGCGGTGCTGAGCGCGATTGGTAAGCAATCTCCAGACATCAATCAGGGCGTTGACCGTACCGATCCGCTGGAGCAAGGCGCGGGCGATCAGGGCCTGATGTTTGGCTACGCCAGCAACGAAACCGATGTGCTGATGCCAGCGCCGGTCACCTATGCGCACCGTCTGGTGCAGCGTCAGGCTGAAGTGCGTAAAAGTGGTTCACTGCCTTGGCTGCGTCCGGATGCAAAAAGCCAGATCACTTTCCAGTACGATGACGGCAAAATTGTCGGTATCGATGCCGTTGTGCTGTCGACTCAGCATGCTGAAGATGTGACCACCGCCGATCTGCGTGAAGCGGTGATGGAAGAGATCATCAAGCCGGTTCTGCCGACGGAGTGGATCACCGCCAGCACCAAATATCACATCAACCCAACTGGCCGTTTCGTTATCGGTGGCCCAATGGGCGACTGCGGTCTGACCGGTCGTAAAATCATCGTTGATACCTACGGCGGCATGGCGCGTCACGGTGGCGGCGCGTTCTCAGGTAAGGATCCGTCAAAAGTTGACCGTTCTGCCGCTTACGCTGCACGTTATGTGGCGAAGAACATCGTCGCGGCTGGCCTGGCTGACCGTTGTGAAATCCAGGTTTCTTACGCGATTGGCGTGGCTGAACCAACCTCTATCATGGTTGAAACTTTCGGTACTGAGAAAGTCTCCACCGAGCAGCTGACGCTGCTGGTACGCGAGTTCTTCGACCTGCGTCCATACGGCCTTATTCAGATGATGGATCTGCTGAAGCCGATCTACAAAGAGACCGCAGCATACGGTCACTTTGGTCGTGAGCACTTCCCGTGGGAGCAGACTGACAAAGCTGCGCAGCTGCGCGAAGCGGCGGGTTTGAAATAAGCCCCGAAGCGACATCGTTATTGAGCCCGCCGCTGGCGGGCTTTTTTGTGCCCGTAGGGCTGATGAATCC